>JBFWTA010000073.1:0-9632 GCA_050248075.1 Bdellovibrionales bacterium
TCAGGAAGATGGCAAAAATGGCCGGTTTTCCGCTGCGCAGCTTTCGCCCTGAACGTCACGAAAAACCTCACCTTGCCGAAAAAATCTATCTCGCGGCTCATGCGGTCTTTCAGGGTCTTGGTTTTGATGAAGTGTCCAGTCTTGATGTGAGTGCGTTTGAAGGGGCCGATTATATTCATGACCTTAATGACGGAGATTTGCCGCCCGAACTCCATGCGGCATTCGACACTGTGATCGACCATGGAACGATGGAGCATGTTTTCCATATTCCAAATGTCTTAAAAAATATCTTTCAGCTCTTGCGTGAGGGCGGCAGAATTATTCATAGTTCCCCATCCAATAACGTAATGGACCATGGATTTTATCAGTTTTCGCCAGTTCTCTTCTCGTCTTACTACAGTGAGAATGACTGGGAAATTAACGGCCACACTGTCTTTCAGATGTCAAAGCAACAGGAAACCGAGCCGCCCTTTTTCTGTGATTACGAACCAGGGCTTTTCGACAATTTAAATTACGGCGGCCTTGACGCAAAGATTTATGGGACTGTTTTCATCGCCACCAAGACGTCGGGATCGACGTTTGGACGCGTGCCGCAACAACCTTGCTACAGCATATCATCTAAAGTCTAGCTTTGAATCAACACCTCCGGGGACCTTTCTGCGCCAGAGATGGCGCTATGTTACGATTTCTCCACAAAGCGAGCAATAAAACTCAACTTTTAACGACCGCAAGCGCGATTAATGGCCCCGCCATTATAAAAAAGACGAGGCCGAGCGGCGCACCGATTTTATCACGGCCTATGATTTCGGTGCTGAAAGTAAGCAAGGGGCCAAAGGCGATTCTATACTTGGGCATGACGTGCGGATTGAGATGGGGTGCGCATTCCGTCATGCGCTACGATTGGGACGAAGGCCATGGGGGGTGCAGAATCCGTCCTGACACGTCGTGTTCCATCTTACGCAATTTATGCCGGCAACCCCGTACATCTTGTCAAACTCTATTTCCTTCTTCCATATGATTGGAAAATTCTTACGGCGGAATGTTGGGAATGGAACCATGCGGTTATTCTTAAATCCATAGCTTACCTCTGCTCGACCCATACGGAAGCCTTCGTTAAATGCGCAGCAAGCCTGGTTAAAACTCATAAAAATAGTTTGCATTAGCTTAGCCTGCCTTGCGGCTTTCGATTTCAAGCATGGCCGTGGCGTAACTGCGTCCTTCCTCGGGCCAGCGAATAACCGACCAATCCGGGCACTTTCCGCAAAAGGCATGCTTATTATAGTCGTTGCGGAAATGAGCGTCTCTGACGTCTTCCATCGCTTTACCCATCCAGATTGACTTGATCGTAGTGTTTGCAAAGTCACCGACCGCGGTGCCGTGTTGCCAATCGGCGGGACAAAAAACGACTTTTCCATCCGGCTTCAGGACGAGACGCTCCCACGGATAAACGCATGGCTTACGTTTCTGAGGCGCTTCGCTCCAAAGTTTACGCGACACGTCTTCGATTTGCCCGGCGCAAGAATGAAGATTTCTTATGAAAACGTAGTCGAGCCCCTTGCTTTTCCAGAAAGAAAGAAAATCATCGGCTTCGCTTTCGTTTAAAGGCTGGCGGATAAAACTCACCATAATCTTGAGTTTTTTGTTTTGCCTTTTAACGATGGACAGTAAGCGCATAACACCTTCTTGAGCCTCGGTTAGATCGCCTCCAACTCTTATTTTTGCATAAGTTTCAGGCGTATGGGCATCGAGACTAATGTCGACAGACGTCACATCGGCATCCACGATGGTTCGACAGCGCTCCTCTGTCAGCAAGAGCCCGTTTGTTGTGAGCGCGGTCGCCACACCGACGCGCTTCATGTCGGTAAGAAATTCCATGATAAATGGATGAAGAAGCGGCTCGCCTTCTCCTGCATAGCGAACGAAACGACATTCACTTTTTCCATCTTCTGCGATTTCTTTGACAAGCTTCTGATGCAAAGCGCGCGATAATCGGGTTCGTTGCTTGCCCTTGGGCTTTGTTACCGAAATGTAAGGGCAGTGAACGCAGGCGAGATTACAGAATTCGGTGACATCAACATTAATCTGCGAAGGAAATCCGGCGGTCAAATATCCATTGAATGTACCGATTGCCGTCATTTTCCGTTTACCAAAAATGAGTTTTTGCTTTGCAGCCCGCACCATAAGTGTATCATCATTTCAAACTATTAAAAGTACAGGATTCTCCATGTGCGGCATCGCCGGTTTCGTAAACCTTACAGGCCGTTTAGATGCGGAAAAAATGCTGCGAATTGTCTCGCGGATGACCCAAAGTCTTTCGCATAGAGGCCCCGACGATAGCGGGACCTGGGTTGATACGAAGGGACGTATCGCGCTTGGCCACCGCCGATTAAGCGTGATTGATCTCTCCCCAGCTGGCCACCAGCCAATGCGGCTTCCCACCGGCGACGCACTCATTTTGAACGGCGAAATTTACAATTTTTTGGAGTTACGAAAAAAACTCGAAAACAAAGGAGCTTTTTTCCACTCATCTTCCGACACAGAGGTTCTTTTAAATGGCCTTGCTTTAGAAGAAGAAAAATTTATCTCCGAGCTCGATGCCATGTTTGCCTTTGCATGGTATAATGAAAAAAAGAGAAAACTTGTTCTCGCACGGGATGCTTTTGGCGAGAAACCGCTCTACTATATTGCAACAACCGACCACTTTGCGTTTGCGTCGGAACTGCAAGCACTTACACATGTGCCTGGATTTGATGCATCGATCGATACCCATCGCATCGCTTCCTATCTCGCCCTTCAATATCTCCCGGCGCCGTTGACAATCTATAAGACGGTCAAGAAGCTTCTGCCTGGGCATTTTTTACGCTTAGGTGCCGAGGGAGATGTGCACATCGAAAAGTATTTCAACTTTTCAGCATCTGCTTCTTTTTCAGCTCTTAGGTCACTTAACGATCTGGCAGATGAATTGGAGGAGATTCTAGACAGGACGATAAAAACGCGGATGCTTGCCGATGTTCCGTTAGGAGCATTTCTTTCTGGGGGCGTCGACTCTTCCACCGTTGTTGCTATGGCTCGGAAGCATTCTTCTCGTCCCATAAAAACTTTTTCTATCGGTTTTTTTGATAGTGCCGACAGCGAGCATGAAAACGCGCGAGCCATGGCCTCGCACCTCAAGACAGAACATCACGACGACATTCTTAATTTAAATACATTGCGCTTGGGACAACATATTGCGACTGTTATTGATGAGCCTAACGGCGACACATCTTGTCTTCCTACCTGGGCGCTCTCGCAATTGGCCCGCCAAAGCGTAACGGTTGCGCTATCGGGTGATGGAGGCGACGAGTTTTTTGGCGGTTATGGGCGTTATTTGACAACGCTGGATGAAGAACACAAACGTGGCGGAGATCCTTCATGGGACCCGGCCGCCGCTTATTATTCCAATCGCATATTGGTTTTCGCTGATCAAACATTGGAAAAATTCATTGGGCCGCTTCCAGAAGATACAAAAGCTCTTCTCGCGAATATGCGCCAGCCACTGCGATCAACAGACAAGCCGCTGCTGCAGAGGTTACGCAAGACGGATATAGAGAATTATCTGCCTGGTGCCGTTTTGTCGAAAGTGGATCGCATCAGCATGCAACACGCGCTTGAGGTGCGGGCACCTCTTTTGGGCCGGCAAGTTGCCGATTTTGCGATGCGGATGGCCTCGGAAGATTTATGCACGCCTTCGTTCAGCAAACGTGTATTAAAGCAATTGGCCGCGCGATATATACCGAGAGAATGGCTAGATCGCCCTAAAATGGGATTTGGCTTGCCCGTTAAAGGCTGGGGCGGCAAGGAGCTTGCCGGGGAAGTTCATTCGCTTTTGACAGATACAAAATGCCGTCTTTCTGAATGGATTGATAAAAATAGGTTGCTGCGTTTTTCTCAGTTCCATAACGAAACACCGGTGACCTATCAGCTTTGGGCCGTGTATATACTTGAGCTATGGCTGCGTACTCACCCATCCCGAGCCGCTTAAATGCCGGCCTTCACGTGAACCCGCCGGCTTTCATGGATGAGCGGCTTTTATTGGCTGTTGATACAATCCGGGCCGGCAAGACCCGGCTTTTATCCATCGATGTATTCGATACACTTTTGGCTCGGCGCGTACCGAAGCCGACGGATGTTTTTTTGCGCCTTGGCGTCATGCTTCGTGACGAGAAGGCGCTGGGGCCTGGACAGACACCGGATAGCTTTGCTGCGATACGCTATCAGACGGAAGCAATTGCAAGGAATGAACGGCAGCGGGAATTTGGCGACCGGGAGGTCACTCTTACCGAAGTTTACGAAAAAATTCCGAACACGGTTGTTGCGAGATCAGTTGCAGACATGGTTGCAGCTGAGATTGCGGTCGAGCACGAGCTCTGCTTTGTCAATGGCGATATGGTCCAGCTCATAAATTACGCAAGGGATCGGGGGGTTTCGGTCGCCTATATAAGCAACAGTTACTTTTCCGAAAAAACATTGAGATCCCTGTTGAAAAACAAAGACGATTCTTTGCCGGAGCCGGATGCCTTCTTTGTTTCAAATGAGTATCGTCGTGGCAAGCGCGACGGTCTTATGAAGGCCATGCTTGATAGGCTTGCCCTTGCCGGAGCACATTGTCTTCATATCGGGGATGACCCCGTTAGTGATGCCGAAACAGCAAAAGAACTTGGTGTTCTCTTTATATATTACGGCTTTAAAGGAACTGATTTTGCGGAACGGCTGGATGAAGAGCACCCCGTCCAATGGCATGAGCGGGCTCAATTTTTTTCAGGGCCGAACGGTGATTGCGGTCTAAGCTGGCTTCGCCGTAAAGCCGGCTTCTGGAGAACGGATAACGCATCCGGTGAGCAGGCCGCTTATTTCCGCTATGGCGCACAAATGCTTGGTCCGCTGCTATCCGGATTCGGCACATGGGTAATCGACCGCTGCAGAAAAGAAAATACTTCCGCCCTTTATGGCGTGACGCGGGAAGGCGATTTTCTTGGCAGCATCTTAAAGCGTCTAGACCCTGGATTTCCCGTGAAAGCACTGGCAACCAGTCGCATTGCCGCTGCCCTTGCGGCTTTTTCTCCCGATTACCCCGCCTATCTTGAAGATTTTTTCACGCGCCGCGGGCATTGGACGCTTGGCGCGCTCATGGAGCAGCTCGGTTTTACGGCGAATGAGGCCGCTCTTTTGGCCGATCCGCAAAAACCTTTAGAGATATTTACGCCCGCTCTTTTAACAAAAGAATTATATGCGTCCCCACTCGCCGATCGGTTATTTGAGGCAAGCGCCGCGCGGCGGCAGCGATTACTACGCTATCTGAAAAGCGTAGGCACATTGGATGACGGCAAACTTTTCCTTATGGATGTCGGCTATGCGGCGACCATCCAGCGCGCGATCCAGCGCATTTTCACAATTGAAAAACTGGATGTTCAGACGCACGGGCTTTACCTTGTATCTGCACATGTATCGCTGGCAACCCAACTGGAAGGGGGCATTGTTGAAGGTTTTTTGGCGCAAAACGGCAATCCGAACGATTTTGCGCGGGCCTTCTGTCGATCACCTGAAATTGTCGAACTTTCCTGCATGCCGGCCTATGGCTCGGTGATTGATTACAAAATAGATGGCGAGCCGGTGACAGATAAGGATGTGCGTTCCATCCGGCAAAAAAACCAAACTCGCCTTGTACAGAAAGGAGCGGAAGATTTTGCCGAGGCATTTCGCCATTTGATCGCAAACATGCCCTACGCGCGCAATTTCATGCATTGCTCATGGAAACGGCAGATGCGCGCGATTGCCAAACGAATTGTTGTTTACCCAAGCTGCGCTGAGGCGCAGTTATTCGCTCATTGGGAAGCGGATAGCGATCTTGGGCTCGCATCACCGCGTGCTATTGTACCGAAAAGCCACAATGGCCGTGATTTGAAAGAAATGACGGCTACTCAATTGGCTGGATTGCCAAGGCGTGACATCGCTTGGCTTTATGGCACGGCCGCCATTTTGAGTTACGCGCATGCACGGCAGGCGGCTAGCCTTATGCTCCGCCAAGAAATCGCTACCGCCTTTTTCATTTCAGCGAATGCCGTCCCGGTCAATAACCATCTTTCGTCCAGGCAGAATAACGCATTAAGCCCAGCGGAAAAGCTGCGTCTCGCATTTGCGTGCGATGCGGCGGTCAGCGAGTTCCGTTCGGGCGGCAAAATCGAGCGCAAGAGCCTGTTACCGTTGCTTATGCAGCCCTCAGTGGAAGCCCGATTATTCGTTTTCTTGACATTATCGCGATATTTCCAAGAACTCGGCCAAACGGATTATGCCTATAGCCTTCAGAAGAAATCCTGGCGCATCGGCCTTCGCGATCATTCATTTTTCAAATCGCTCCGCGATTTAGGGCATATCTCCATTCCCAATGATCACGCATGGCGCTTTCTTAAAGAAGCTTTGGTCTCGGCTATGAGCCATGACAACAAGGATTACATCCTTGAGGTCATCAACTGCCTGCATGACCTGGCGTACAAAGCCTACAGAGCCCGGCTTCCTTACACCTATTTTCAAGATTCGCTCACTATTGAAGCTATTCGAAAAGCCGCCGCCAGACTTCGCCCTGTGCTTCCCGAGCTTTTGCCACTCGAAAATCGTCGATTGCGCATTGGCTATGTTTTATCGGGTGAAGTCGGGGAAACCTATTCTCCCATTACGGATATTACTTTTGCTCTCGCCGACACACATGAACCACATGCGGTTGATGTTTCGATTATATCCGTGCACCACGAGGATATAGTGAGAAAATCAGCACATCTACAAGCTCATCTCCATAAAATTTCAAAGAAAAATCAGAAACTTATTTTTCTCCCACCTACTGGCGATCTTAAAAGTCTTGCCGATAATCTTGCTTCACTTTCTTTAGACGCACTCGTTTTTACAACTCTAAGCGGTCACCAATTTGCGCTCGCCGCAATGCGGCCAGCGTATCTCGTGGTGGGATTTGGACTTGGAGAAATCGATCTTTACACTAGTCCCCTTCTCGATTTTACGGCGCATATCGTCGATCTTCCTCTCGTCGATTCACTTTGCCGCTCGTATCGCCTTCCCAATATAATGCCTGCCGAGCGTTACCGAGAACCCGCGAGGCCGATTTCAAGGGTAGAGCTCGGCGTTTCTGATGATGCTTTTATTTTAGTTTCCTCCGGTCGATCAGTGAAATTTTTTTCTCAGTCCTACTGGGAGGCTATTCAAAGCATTCTGACGGCTCGCACCCAAGTTTATGTCGTTCTTATGGGGCCGACTTACGATGAATTAAGCGAATGGCTCAGCGCCCATTTCCCAAGCGATCTCTTGAAAAGAGTGCGATTCCTTGGATGGCGTGACGATCATGCCGAAGTACTAAAAGCATGTGACGCTATGCTTGATACCTTTCCTATGGGCGGCGGGTATACGCTGATTGAAGCGATGCATCTCGGCATTCCTACTGTTTTGTGCCATAATAAGGTGGAAGATTTTCTTGAACTTTATGACGAAAAGCGATGGATGCCGGTCGGCGAAGCGGTCGAAGATCCTCTTTTAAGTTTTGATTGGGACGATAAGGATGGCATAATCAAGGCGGTTCTGCGCCTAATTGATCAGCCTGATTTACGGACGAAATTAGGTGAAGATGTCAGAAAAATTGCGCAGGTTCGCAGGAGTATAAAACCAACGGTTAAAGAGTTGGAAGTTTTAGTTCGAAAACATCTCTCAGAGTTTTTATGAGGCAACCATGAGTGCGGAGGAACGGCTCAGACACGTCTTTATTCGATCTCTCGAACTTCCAGAAACACTTGATGTTTCTGATCTGGAATACCGTCGCCATGAAGGTTGGGACTCGGTTGGACATATGCGGCTCGTTGCTGCGATCGAACAGGAATTTGGAATATTTCTCGAAACCGCGCAGATCCTCGACTTTGATAGCTTTAAACGCGGGCTGGAGATTTTGAAGATACATGGCATCGTCGATAAATCTTGAGGGAAAAATAGCGCTTGTCACAGGAGCAAGCCGAGGAATTGGCTCTGCCTGTGCCGAGATGCTTGCCGCGCATGGTGCAAAAATTATGCTCAACGCCGTGGGTGATGAGAAGACACTTGCAGTAAAAGCTGCTGAACTGGAAAAAAAATATGGCCAAGCCTGCTGGTCATATCTTGCTGATGCGGGCGATGCCGCTTCTGTCACAGAGCTTTATAGATACCTGTTATCGAAAGCTGGCCGGCTTGATGTGTTGGTGGCCAATGCCGGTGTGATTGATGATGCCGTTTTAGGAATGATAACCCCTCAACAAATAGAGCATGTCCTATCGGTGAATGTTGTCGGCGCGCTTAATCACATGCAAATGGCAAGCCGCATCATGCGGCGTAATTCTGAAGGTGGATCGATAATCGCGCTAAGCTCAATCATTGGGCGTGTGGGCAACAGCGGTCAGACGCTTTATGGGGCATCTAAGGCGGCGGTTATAGGGGCGGTTTACTCGGCCGCGAAAGAGCTTGCATCTTCTCAAATCCGCGTTAATGCAATAGCGCCTGGGTTTATTCAAACAAACATGACCGACACCCTTAATGAAGCTGTGCGCAAGCAACACATGGCCGGGATTGGCATGCAGCGTATTGGGGCGCCAGAAGATGTGGCCCGTGCGGCGCTTTTCTTTGCGAGTGATTTGTCTCTTTACGTCACAGGGCAAGTGCTTGGCGTCGACGGGGGAATGATCGTTTGAACAATAGGGCACTTTTTGAAGCAGCGACAGGGTATAGCGTCACGCATAGTGAGCTTGCATGCCTTTGCCGAGAATATGCCGCATTTTTTGCGGCGAATGAAAAGCAGCTTTTGTTTCTTGTCGCCAGCAACCGGATCAATATGCTTGCCGCCTATCAAGGTGCAATTGAGGCCGGCCATGCCGTTCTGCTTTGTGACGCGGCGATCCCTCGCGATCAATTTGAGAAACTATGTTCGGCTTACCGGCCATCATGTGTTGTTGCACCTCGAGAATGGGCAATACCTTGCGCATCGCTTTCGCATGTAATGCATGGCGTAAATATTTCCTATCTTTCCTCGAAAGAAACGCCAGCCCTCCATCCTGAGCTGTCGCTCCTGCTTTCAACTTCTGGAAGTACGGGAAGCTCTAAAATGGTGCGCTTATCGCGACGGGCGCTTGAGGCAAATTCGGACCAAATTGTTTTGGCCTGCGGAATAAAAGCGACCGATCGCGCTGCGGCACATATGCCATGGCATTATTCCTATGGATTTTCGGTTATTCAATCTCATCTCGCCGCTCAGGCAAGTCTTGTTCTTTTTGATGATGGCCTGACTTCGGGGTCGTTTTGGGATGCTGCACGCAAATATGGCGTGACCACTTTACCAGGCACTCCTTATCATTTTTCGATTTTGGAGCGACTTGGCCTGACCGATGGTTTGCTGCCATCATTGAGAATAATAACGCAGGCTGGCGGTGCCCTGGATGTTCGGCTTGCCGGGGATCTTGCTTGCTATATGAAAAAAAGGCACGGGCACTTTTATGCCATGTATGGCCAGACAGAAGCGGGACCGCGAATGACCGTCTTGCCAAGCGATATGGCGATTAGAAAGGCAGGCTCCGTCG
>JBFWTA010000074.1:0-9591 GCA_050248075.1 Bdellovibrionales bacterium
AGCGGTGGATGTTTAGTGTTCACCGCAATTACCCGAGCTTCTTGCCATCCGGATGAGCAGCTCGTACAGTCAAAGCATTTGCGGCACGTCTCGGCACTGATGATGGCGCAGAAAAAACCTCGCATATCTGATCATAATCCGGGCGGTCTGCAAGAGCACCACGTAACCTTATCGACGGCGGATTGGATCTAAGGTTCTCTACTGCCTCTACCATATGATCATAATTTAACCGGCGAAAATTTTCTATGCCGTAAGTTCTTGGGGGCACTGCGTTTTCATATAAAAGATGCCGGGTTAATTCGCTGGTTCCATAAAATGGGCTTCGGCGATGCCAATCAGTAATCCGATAAATTTGCTGAGATGCGATCAGTTCAAGTCTTTGACGGTAAAATTGCTGATTTGAACCAAAAGCATTAAGTTCATTTGCAAGCAATTCTCTAACTTGTTTTGCATTTTCAGGAAGCGTTTTGTACGTTACCCCGCATAAACCATGATTTCTCGTGAACGCAGAAAAGGCTTCATGCCCATAGTGCAACCCTTTATCCACACGAAGCTTGTTCAAGGAAAATGCATCCGAACCGTCATGAAACAATCCCCAGGCAACCATGTGCTGCATATCGGTGAACAAACCTCTTCCAGCTTCAGGATTAAAAAAACAAATTGTTTGAGTTGTGGATTCGCTATCGCGCCTTTCGTCTAAAAGCACTGTTCCTGAATAAGCAGGAATGTCTCCAGGCTGTTGCGTTATACCTGGCTGGAGTTGCCCCCCTTTCTGAGCAACGTCCAGAGTCTTCAAAGCGAGTTCGAGCATGTGCTCGTGAGGCAGATCGCCTTCAAGCGCCAATGCCAGCCTCCCGCTACGGTAGTTTTTGTTACGGAATTTTATAATGTCGTTTAACGTCGTTGATGCTATGCTTTCCTTGGTTCCTACAATGTTGTAACCGAATGGATTATCGCCGATTACGGCTTGCCACAGCTTTCTAAAATCATTCCCTTCTTCGCTTATTGTCGCTCTTTCTGTATCGATGATCCTCAACTCTCTTTGCAAAACATTCGGATCAGGATTCGGATTTCGAATGAGTTCGCCGATTATTTGAGCCGCTAAAGCCGCTTCATCTTTGGGGAGGTGAAGCCAATAATTTGTTTCGTCGCGCCCAGTTGTAGCATTCCATTCACCATTTTTACTTTCAATCAAACGGGGTACTGCCCACGATCCAGGGTAACTTTCAGTACCTAAATAGGGCGTGTGCTCGCCTGTGTGTGCAACACCCTCTTTATCCTCCCCCCCCAAACGAACTGGCAATTCATCTTTTGTGCCTACAAGGAATCTGGCTTCCATATGAAAGTTGCGTTCAAGATAACTTTCAGGAGTCCTTCGGCACGCAATCTTGGTGCCCCCAGTGGTGACCCATCCCCTGGTATTAGGGTCCTCTGAAGGGAATTCCTTGACGTCCATTGATTTCTCCTTTGTTATTTTGGCGATTGAAATACAGGACTTTTATGTGCTGCCTTCTACGTAACATTTTTTATTAATATTCACAAAAGGCGATTTACTTTCATATCCATCTCCCATTACTCCACACTATCCGATTTCATGGGAACTAAAGCGGCATTACCAAATCTACGTGCTCGCAAAAACCCTTCAGCTAACAGACATACCAAAGGACCATTTGACCGCCCCTCCCCTCACGCCCTATTCTCCCCAAACCTCATATTTTCGGAGATTTAACCCATGTCGATGAGCGATCGTGACGGTGTTATCTGGTTTGACGGCAAGATGGTGCCGTGGCGCGAGGCGAATGTGCATGTCCTTACCCACACGCTGCATTACAGCATGGGCGTCTTCGAAGGTATCCGCGCCTATAAAACCGCCAGGGGCACGGCGATATTCCGGCTGAAGGAACATACCGACCGGCTGTTCAATTCCGCCAAGATCATGGGCATGAACATCCCCTTCGACAAGGAAACCATCAACAACGCCTGCCGCGCGGCGGTGGCCGAAAACAAGCTGGAGACCGCCTATATCCGCCCGATCGTATTTTATGGCTCCGAAGCCATGGGCGTGCATGCGGCGAATTTAAAGGTCCATGTCGCCATCGCCGCCTGGAAATGGGGCGCCTATCTGGGGCCCGACGCCCTGGAAAAAGGCATCAAGATCCGCACCTCGTCCTACACCCGCCACCACGTCAACGTGACGCTGTGCAAGGCGAAAGCGGTGGGCAATTACACGAATTCCATCCTCGCGCTGCGCGAAGCCAAGGAATGCGGCGCGGACGAAGCCCTGCTGCTGGACACCGAAGGTTATGTGGCGGAAGGCACCGGGGAGAACATCTTTATCGTACGTAACGGCGAAATCCATACGCCCGACACGACCTCGGCGCTGGAGGGCATTACCCGCGACACGATTTTAACGCTGGCCGCCGAAGACGGCATCAAGGTGCATGTGCGCCGCATGACGCGCGATGAAATTTACGTGGCCGACGAAGCTTTCTTTACCGGCACCGCCGCCGAGGTCACCGCCATCCGCGAGCTCGACAACCGCATCATCGGCAGCGGCAAGATGGGCCCCCTCACCGCCAAGATCCAGAAAATCTATTTCGACCAGGTCAACGGCCGCCGCAACGAACACGCGGAATGGCTGACGGCAGTGGCGTGAAGTATTTAGGATAACTTAGAAGCGTGCCGGGCCGTCTCAAAGTTTGACGGCCCCGGCAACCCCTGCCTGACTGAAGCGAATTACTTTTACTGCCCGTTACAGGCGCTGCTTTGCACCGCCGCCGAGGCTTGCGCGATGGCGTTATAGGCGTCGCGCCACGCGGCTGAAGTGCTGGCGTTCTGGTCCCATTTGAAGTTGCCGAACTCGTCGTTCTGGTCCCAGATACCGACAAAGTCGACGACGACGCCTTCATTCGCGATCACATTCGCCAGGTTGATCGGAAACACGGCGTTCATGCTGCTGGTTTCCGGTATGGCGAAGGGCTTGTTATGCGCCTTGGCGAAAGCGATGGCCGCCTTGAACGTAAAGTCGGACGGTCCGCTCGCGGTATCGTTGATGACGCTGTCCGGCTGAAGCGGCATCCCGTAAATATCGATGCCGATAATGTCGACATAGGCATCGCCAGGATAGAAGTTCTGAATGGCCGTAGCCGACTGCCCGACATTGGGGTTCCACACGACCGTAATGTCGGCGCCGGTGAAAGCTTTGGCAAGCTGCGCGATGCGGCGGAAGGCGGCGGCGAAATCGGCCGCGTTGCTTTGGGTCACGCCCCAATCGTACCAGTTGCCGTTCATTTCCCAGCCCGGCCGGATATAAAAGGCATGGTAGCCGGCATCGGCCCAGGCCTGGAATATGCCGTTATATGTCTGGTCCCAGGAACCGGCGGCGATGGCGCGGAAATCCGAAACCGCGTTGCCGTTATAGCTGGCCATCGGCACCCCGAGAACGGGAACGACATTCGCCAGCGAGGGCGAGGTTGTGTTGTGCCACGACAGTGCATTCCACCATACCTGGTCGTCGATCCACTGACTGCGCGGATGCGTTCTGTCGACATAGGTGAGCATCATCTCGGGGTTCTGCTGCATTGCGCCGGAGAACGAATTCCATCCCGAGACGAAAGAAGCCTGCGTGTTGGCATCGTATGTATCGGGGAATCCGACATACAAGGCCAGCCGGGTCGGTTTCATAGTACATGTGGACGTGGTTTTCGACGCGCTGCATGAGGCGTTCGTGCCGCCGTTTACGCCCGCGCAGGTCCATGCCCATGGACCGGTGCCGCTGACGCCCGATGCCGTACCGGCGCTGCACAGATTGGTGGTGGGCGCCGTTGTGAACGTACCATTGTTCGACGATCCGCATTGTCCGTCCGTAGCCGCAAGAGTCTTCGACGCGCTGCATGAGGCGTTTGTGCCGCCGTTTATGCCCGCGCAGGTCCATGCCCATGGACCGGTGCCGCTGACGCCTGAAGCCGTACCGGCGCTGCACAGATTGGTGGTGGGCGCCGTTGTGAACGTGCCGTTGTTCGACGATCCGCATTGTCCGTTCGTCGCCACAGGGGTACTGGCCTGTACGGTGAGGGTACCGGTCTTGTATTCATTTTCGCCCGGAAAAGTTGAAACGCCGGAACCGGGTGTCAGAGGAATGAATACATAGTTGCTCCCCGACGCATAATAGACGCCGAGAACGATGGAATAAGTTCCCGCCGGAACTGTCGCCGGCACGGCAACCGTGCGCTTGTAGCTCAGGCTTCCGGACCATTTGGACGTGCTGACCGTTGGCGTGTGATCATCCTGAAAAATAATATTGCCGCCGGCATCCTGGAAATGCACGGCAACCATATAGGCGCCCGCCATGGGCGACGCATTCCATTTATAAGTAATGTTGAAGCTCTGCCCCGACTGAGCCGTAATATTCACGGGCGAATTTTGCAGAATCGTCGTGCGCTTATAGGCTTTGCAACTCGCTTTCGAACCGCCGCGCGTTCCCGCGCAACTCCAGGTCCATGGACCGCTGCCGCTCACGCTCGACGCTTTTCCTACGCTGCACAAATTATTATTCGGCTTGCCTGTCAAATAGGCGCCGCTGGATGCTCCACAGCTGCCATTTGCAGCGGAAGCCGAAGAACAGGTTATGAAAAAAAGGAGCAGAACGGCGGCAGGAAATACGATACGCTTCATTACATTGTCCCCATTATAATATTTGTTTTCGGGATATTAGAGCGTTTGCAGAATTTTCGATACAAATAAAACCGGCGCTATTATTACCTTCAATCATTAATTACATCCTAATTTTTTGTTCTACAGCTGAAAACTTAAGCAACAACTGGCAATTTGCAGGATTGGCCTCCTGTTAACATGCTTCTAACCATGTAAATAGGCAGGTCTAGCCGCTCACATGGATCACGTATTTATCGTTCATGATTTTTGTATTCTGGGATTCGAGAAAATGGCGAATAATCTGGCGCGCCGGTTCGGAGATAAAGTTATCGCCGGTATTCAACTGCGCTTCTTCAAATCCGTTGCGGTCGATTACATAGCGCGCGGCATTAAGATCGTGGGTATAAGCAATCCTGTCGATATCCTGATGCACGCCGCGCGGCACGTAAACCTCGCGCGGCTGATTATCCTCCAGCACCATGAAAATGACCCCGAGAGGCGTCGCATAAGGATCGCGCCCGTCATAAACCACCCCTAGCGCCTGGATCGGCAGGGTTGACTTGCGGAACCCCACATAATCCGCTTCCTGCACAAATATGGTCGAACTGGTCATCGTCTTTTCCTTCTCCAAGGCACACGGTCATACAACCATTGCGCGTAGAGTAACAAACAAAACCGTCTTTCAGAAACGGAGATTTACTTTTAGTGTTTAAGGAAAGGTAGTTGCAAAATTATGGTATTTCAGATGGTTAGAATTATCTTAATCAACACTCATAAAGTGAAAAACGAAACAGAAAAATTCAACTACAGATAGACAATTTTTTGATCGGCCTATGGTTAAGAGAAAATTATATGACTAATTACTTGCAGATTTGCTCGATATACTTGGCGGATAAAACAGGGATATTTAAACAGGAAACACAATGCGTCCATTGATCACAGCAAGCTTGAAAAAAACTAAAGGCTTTATTTGCGCTGCTTCCCATAAAACCGCCACTATCGGCCACGCCCTTGCTTTCGGTAATTTCAAAAATACAAATGCAAATTTGGCTGTACGCATTACCTCCGCCATTGGCGTGATATATGGCGCATTGTCCGGCGGGTACACAGGCTACAGAAACGGCACATGGGAGCCTGTTAATGCAACGGCCTGTTCCTTTGCCTATCAGCACGCCGGCTTTAAAGCCGCTCCGGACTTTTTATGGAAACAGTTAAACCTGAATCCGGATTCAAGAACCAAGCGGGTTGTTAACGATTATATCGTTTCTACCGTCGCAGTTGCAGGTACGCTGCATCCGGCAACAATAGCCGGCACACAAATTGGCAATCCCCTCGGTGCATTATTGAACGACATAATTGTCCACCCGAGGAGCGCCAGCCGGCCAATCAGTTGCTACGGCAGTGCCGTCGCAGAATCACCCGCATTGCGGCCGCAACAATAAACGCGACTGTGTTTCGCTTCACACCGCCGCATCGCTCACATGCAGCTGCACCCTCTCCTCGCCCTGCCATTCGTCTATTTTTAAATGGCCTGCCAGGTGGCATGTCCGCGTGCCCAGGCTGAGCAGCGAGGGGCCGAGATTGCTTTCCATCGCGCGGAAGGCGATGCCGCGCAGGCGGGCACCGCCCTGCATGGCGATCACGCTGACATGCTTTTCGCCCACCACATTCGCCCGGACGATGCGGCAGTCGGCCAGGGCAAAGCGCGGCTCCGAATTGCCGGTGCCAAAGGGGCCGAGCGCGGCAAGCTGCTTCACGAATTCCGGCTGCATCGCGGGACCGGAAGCCATGCCATCGATGGTCAGCGTCGGCCTTAACGGTTCGGCCTCAATCTGCCTGCCGATCCGGTCCGCCAGAAAATCGCGCAGCGCGTATAACTTTTCGCGCGTGACAGTGAACCCCGCCGCCATCTTATGTCCGCCGCCCGCAAGCAACAGCCCGGCCTGCCGCGCGGCGATGATCGCGGCGCCCAGATCGACGCCGTTCATCGAACGCCCCGACCCCTTGCCGATATCGCCTTCCATCGCCACCACCAGCGCCGGGTGATGGAATTTATCCTTCAGCCGCGATGCCACGATGCCGATCACGCCCGGATGCCAGTTTTCCGATGCCACGAATGCCATCGGCAAGTTTTCGGTACAGGCAATTGCTTCCGCTTCTGCCAGAACCCGCGCCTCGATCGCGCGGCGTTCGGTGTTGAGTTCGTGCAGATGCTGCGCCAGGCTTGCCGCGACCGAAGGATCGTCGGTCGATAACAGCTTCGCCCCCAGCGCCGCCTCGCCCACCCGGCCTCCGGCATTGACGCGCGGACCGAGAATGAAACCGGCGGCATAGGCATCGAACGCCCCCTTGCATCCGCCGACCGCCGCCAGCGCCACGATCCCGGCGTTACGGCGTAAATTCATCACCCGCAACCCCTGCGCCACCAGCGCGCGGTTGAGGCCCGTCAGCTTCACCACGTCGCAAATCGTCCCCAGCGCCACGAGATCCAGCCAGCAACGCAGATCCGGCTCCGGCCGCGCCGCGTTGTACCATCCCGCCGCGCGCAGCACACGGTTCACGGCGACGACAAAAAGATATGTCACGCCGACCGCCGCCAGATTGCCGTATTCCCCGCTTTCATCCAGCCGGTTCGGATTCACGATGGCGGCCGCCGGCGGCAATTGCGGCTCCGCCGCGTGGTGGTCGAGCACGATGACTTCCATTCCCGCGTCACGCGCCGCGCTTAACGGCTCATGCGCCGTCACGCCGCAATCGACCGTAACGACCAGATTGACCCCCTCCGCCGCCAGCGCCTGCATCGCGGCCACGTTGGGGCCATAGCCTTCCCGCAGACGGTCCGGCACATAAAGCCGGAGTTCCGATCCCGCCGCACGGGCAAAGCGCATCAACAAAGCCGCCGATGTTCCGCCATCCACATCGTAATCGCCGAACACCGCAATGCTTTCGCCGGTTTGTATCGCCGCCGCGAACCGCGCCGCTGCAACATCCATATCCCTGAACCGGCTCGGATCCGGCAGCATGTCGCGCAATTTGGGATCAAGAAAACCCGGCGCCGTCTCCAGGTTCACGCCGCGCGCGCTCAGGCTGCGCGCAATCAGGTCCGGTAATGTGTGGCGCTGCGCCAGAGCTAGAGCGACCCGCTCGTCATACTCCCGCGCCACCCACCGCCGGCCGCAAAACGACTGCTCGACGCCGAGAAAAGCCGTAGCAGGATTGGGAATCTGAAGGGCAAGAGAAGGCATGCGGGGATTCTGGCACAAGTCTTTAAAAAAAAGGAACTTTTGTTCCTCCCCCTCAAGGGGGAGGAACAAACTACGCCGCCTCCGCCAGCGGCTTGGTCCTGAAATTATGGTGCGCCTCGATATAGCGCACAGTGCCGCTTTTCGAGCGCATGACGACGGAATGGGTGATCGCCCCGCCCGCAAAACGCCGCACGCCTTTCAGCATTGCGCCGCTGGTGACGCCGGTGGCGGCGAACATGACGTCGCCGCGGGCCAGGTCGCTCATTTCATATTTTCGGTTGAGGTCGGTGATGCCCGCGCGCGCCGCGCGTTTCTTTTCATCGTCGTTGCGGAAGATCAAACGCCCCTGCATCTGGCCGCCGATGCATTGCAAGGCCGCCGCCGCCAGCACGCCTTCCGGCGCGCCGCCGCTGCCCAGATACATGTCGACGCCGCTTTCGGGCGTCGAGGTAGCGATGACGCCCGACACGTCGCCGTCGCCGATCAGCATGATACGCGCGCCGGTTTCACGGACTTTGGCGATCAGTTCTTCGTGACGCGGGCGCTGAAGGATACAGACCTGCAATTCCGAAAGTTCTGCGCCCTTAGCCTTCGCCAGATTTTTCAGATTTTCGGCGGGCGACGCATCGATATCGACCACGCCCTTCGGCAAGCCGCCGCCGACGGCGATCTTGTCCATATACACATCCGGCGCGTGGAGGAATCCGCCGGCTTCCGCCATCGCGATGACCGCCAGCGCGTTCGGCCCGCCCACCGCCGTAATGGTGGTGCCTTCCAGAGGATCGAGCGCGATATCCACCTTCGGCCCGCCCTTACCGACTTTCTCACCGATATACAGCATCGGCGCCTCGTCGCGCTCGCCTTCGCCGATCACCACGGTGCCTTCGATGTAGCAGCCATTCAACGCGCGCCGCATGGCGTTCACCGCCATCTGGTCCGCCAGCTTCTCATCCCCGCGCCCGACCACCAGCGACGCCGCCAGCGCGGCAGCTTCGGTCACCCGCACGACTTCCACGGCAAGATTGCGGTCCATATAGGCGTCTTCGATGCGCATGTTCGGCTCCAAAAGATCAAGTATTAAAAACCGGGCGCATGTTATGTCGGCGCCATTATTCAAGCAAGGGCATCCCTATTAACTATTAATTACTCCTCAATCGGCAGCAGGCACGGCCTCTCCACCACCGTCCCCACTTTCGCAATTTTCTCGGCCGCGCGCGCGATGGCGTCGGCGCGGGTTTCGTGGGTCGTGATGACGACCGGCACGGAATCCGTCGACCGTCCACGCTGTAACAGGGACTCAATCGAAATCGCCTCGTCGCGCAGGATGGCCGAGATGTCGGCGACCACGCCCGGCTTGTCCACCACCTGCATGCGCATGTAATAACGCTGCTGCGCTTCCGGCACGCGGCTGACCGTGAGTTTTCTAAGTTTCGATCCCGGCAAGCCGAAGGCAGGCGCAAAATTCACGCGCGCGATGTCGATAATATCGGAAACCACCGAACTAGCCGTCGGCGCGCCGCCCGCGCCTTGCCCATCCAGCATCAAATCGCCGGCGAAATCGCCATTAACCATGACGGCATTCAACGCCCCGCTTACCTGCGCCAGCGGCAGGCTTTTCGGCACCATGGCCGGCGCCACACGCTGCTCCAGTTTTCCGCCCGCCAGCCGCGCGACGCCGAGCAGCCGCACGCGG
>JBFWTA010000075.1:0-3985 GCA_050248075.1 Bdellovibrionales bacterium
CCGCCGTATTCGGGAGCAAGCTGTTCGAGGCTGTGGACGCCATGAACGATGCTTTCGAGTTGCTAGTCGTCCTTATCCGACGTTTTGTCGTCCAGAAGAATGACGGTGCATTGGCGGCCGGAAAAATATTGCTTGAGCGCAAGAATTTGCCGGCGGTAACGCAGCGCATTTTGTGCCAGCAGCCGGATTTCGGACAGGGAGTCAATGACGACTCTTCTCGGCTTTATGCGTTCAAATTCGGCAAGGATGGCTTTTGTGGTGACATTCAGTTCCAGTTCCGAAGGTTGAAACATCGTGTACTGGTTTTCGGGATCGAGATCTTCCTCGCTGGCGGACATTTCGTAAATGTCCACGCCATCAAGCGACCAGCCATGGGAAAGGGCGGAACTTGTCAGCTCGTCCTTGGTTTCAGAGAGGGTGACGTAAAACACGCGTTCGCCAAGGCGCTTTCCTTCCAGGAGATATTGCAATGCCAGAGTTGTTTTCCCGGCGCCCGGAGTGCCATGAATGAGGTAAAGCCGGTTCGGGGTAAATCCGCCACCGAGCACGTCGTCCAGTCCGGCAATGCCGGTCCTGACGATTTCCAAACCGTTGGCGGAAGAATTTTTAATCTGTGTGCCAACCATTTCCTTTCCCCATTTGTGCAGACTTGACCATGATGCCGAATAAATTTTTACCGGCATAAAAAAACAATAAGTATTTGACGGATGTGCAGGCGAGCGTGTGTATTGTGTTTACGTTTGAAGTAAATTATTTCGTGAAAATGTTTTTAATTTGCCGAGTTCATGATAATTTCGGGACAAAAGAACCAGTTAATTCGAATAACGGAATTTCAGAGAAATTTTTTCAGGACTTTTACATTCGGCATCAAGAAAAGAATGTTTGCTGTATGAAAAAGATGCCCAGAAAACACGCCCGCGGAATTGAGGGAATATTTGAAAGGCTTTCAAGTTGTCGTAAGAAGCCTCACGCCACGTCTTCGTTCCGCTCCGCTACTGCCGTAATCGCGCGCGGCTGGATGTCGATGGGGTCCAGCCCTTCAGGTAAGCTCTTGCCATCTTTGCCGGCCCCATATTCGCGCAGGCGGCGGGCTTTGCCGAGGACATTGCGGTCGAAGCTCCCGATGGCCTGATTATAGGCATTGAGGCTGGCCCCAAGCCTGGAGCCCAGATTGCCGAGATGTTCAGTCATCGTAACCAGAGCGCCGTAAAGCTCGCCGCCGAGAGCGCCAACCTTGCGGGCGTTTTCGCGGAGATTTTCCTGTCGCCAGCCATAGGCGACGGTGCGGAGCAGGGCGATAAGGGTCATGGGCGTGGCGAGCACGACTTTCTGCAGCACGCTGTAATCCATCAACTCGCCGTCGCAGTCCAGCGCGGCGCTAAGGAAATGGTCGCCAGGCAGAAACAGCACCACGAATTCGGGCGTGCCTTCGATCTGTTCCCAATAGGCCTTGGCGCCGAGCAGGCGCACATGCTCGCGTAAATGCCTGGCATGCTGCTTGAGGGCCGTCTGACGCAGAGTTTCGTCGGGAGTCTGGGTCGCATCCATGAAGGCGGCGAGCGGCACCTTGCTGTCGATAACGATGCACCGATTACCGGGAAGATTGACGATGGCGTCGGGACGCAACTGACCATCGGCCAGCGAATGCTGCAGGGTGAAGTCCTTAGCGTGAGCCGACATGCCGGTCATTTCCAGAATGCGTTTGAGCTGCATTTCGCCCCAACGGCCGCGCGAGGCGGGTGCGCGCAATGCCTGAAGCAACTGGCTGGTTTCGCTGCGCAATTGCATATGCGTCTCGCGCGAGGCTTCGACGACAGCGAGCAATTCGCGATAAGCGCCTTCGCGCTTGACCTCGAGCGCCTGAAGCTGGGCATCCATTTTTTGCAGAGATTCCTTGACCGGCTTCACCATCTCGTCGATGGCAACGGCCTTTTTGTCGAGCACGGCCGCGGCGGCCTGTTCGCTTTGTTTCAGACGCGTTTCGGCCAGTTGCAGAAAACTCTCGGCGTTATCCCGGAGAGTTTTGGCGGCAAGGGCTTCGAAGGTGTTGCCAAGGCCGGCTTCGGAGGCAAAACGGGCGCGCAGGACAAGCCAGACCACGCTGCCGCCAAGGGCCAAGCCGATCACGAAGGAGAGCAGTAGTGGCGCAAATTGCATGGATTAAGCTTAACATACTGGCGGCGATTTCAAGGTTGTGAATTAATCTTTGATTTTAAAGACTTATTTGCAGCGCCTGCGCCTAATTGTCCCTTTTATTTTCACTGGCCAGGCCCAATATTAAAAGCATGGTCCAAGGCACGGAACAACTGGAACTCGATCATTCCGAGGACGACGGTCTCGTAGCCGAACGGCTCGACCGCGACGTGCAGGATTATATTGCACGCATTGCACTTAATAAAACGGCGGCGATCCATTTTTACGCCAGCCCGTTTAATCTTGCGCATGAATTCGAAAATGCCTGGGAACGAGCCGTGCCGTCCGAACCGCGCGACGAACAGGTTAAGCATAGGCTGTTCAACCAAATCGAAGACATGTGGGAACCTCTTTTGCAAGGGCTGGACCTGACCGCCAGGCTTCGGCTGGTTGCGCATGCTTCCGTCGATCCGCGCGGATTGCGGCCTGAAGCCGATGCGCCGGCGGTTGCCGCAGCCTATGATATTCGCCGCGGCGTGCTTTATCATCAAGTGGCGCCCGGCGAGGACATCCAATATGTTGAAGTGCCGATCGGTTTACGATTGCTGGTACAGCCGGCGACCGACAGTGCCGATCAACAGCCCCAGGATTATGCAGGCGGCGACGCCTATGAATTGACGGATTCCGAGCGCAACCGGTGGGAGGAATGGCGGCGCGAGCAGCTCGCAAAAAGTTTGCCGCTGCCCAAGGAGATCCAGACCTACCGCCCGGCATTCCCCCGACTAAGCGGCTGGGGTGTTGCGGGAACCGCCGGGCAAGGGCCCATCGGGGTTCCGCGTCCGGGCGTTCCGCAAGGCTTCAATGCGGGCACACTTGCCATGGCCGCACTGGCCACTCAGAGAGGGCGAGAAATTTTGTTGCGCCAGCGTGCCGCAGAAGAGGCTTCGAGGCGCGATGAAGAAATTCAGTCTACGAAAAAGCAGGACCAGGAAGTTTTGGCGCGCCGTCGTGAGGAAGCTGCAGGTGCCGCCGCCGAACGCGGGCATGCCGAGTCCGATAGAAGTCAACAGATGCGGCGGGACCAGGAAATTTTGGCGCGCCGTCAGGAGGAAGCCGAACGGCAGGCGGAAGCTGCTAAAAGACAACAGATGTGGCGTGTCGAAACGGCGCTTCAGCTCGTGCTCTATCATCTGGACGAGGTTAACCAAAACCCCTGGGGAAATCCGTATATCAGCACATTGCAGCTGGAGATGGATAAATTGCAGGGAATGTCCCCTATCGCCGGCGGCAGGGCCAATATCGACATCATCAGTAGCCATGCCTATCTCGAGAGCAAAGAAGAACTCTGGGAAATATTCGAGCCTGAGGTTGAAAAACTCGCCCGCGAAGCCGTCGAGGCTCAGTCGCGACGTCAAAAAGAGAGCGCCGAGGCCGCCCAGAAAGAACAGGAAGCCCTCGATGCCGCTTATGCCGCGCGCCGCGAACGGGAAATGCGGGCGGCGGACTATGTTGCGCAAGAAATAAGCCGTGCGGGTGTTATGCTGAAAATTACCAGGCAGGAATTGGGCGCCACGGCTATGGTGCGCGAACAAGCTGTTTTACGAGAGGGGTTAGCCGCTCGATCCGAAGCTTCTGCGGCCGGAGCAGGGGAACAGCCGCGCATGACGGCTGAAGGTCCGGCCATGCAGGCGCAAGTCACGACCGGGGGGACTGCAGGGCGCGTGACGGCCGAAAGGCCATCGGAAGCGCCGCAGCCGGCGACATCGGCCGAGCCGCCCATCGAAGGGATACGCACGGCCTTTGCCGAAGAGCCATCGGCACTGGGGCCGCAGGACGAGGGCATAGCCCGCGC
>JBFWTA010000075.1:4085-9524 GCA_050248075.1 Bdellovibrionales bacterium
CGGCCGAAAGGCCATCGGAAGCGCCGCAGCCGGCGACATCGGCCGAGCCGCCCATCGAAGGGATACGCACGGCCTTTGCCGAAGAGCCATCGGCACTGGGGCCGCAGGACGAGGGCATAGCCCGCGCCATGGCGGCGGCTACCGGCGGAACCGGACCGTCGGCAGCCGAGGTGACGGAAGAAGCAGCTATCGAATCCGCAGTTGAGGCGGCACCTGCTCCGCATCGTCCGGAAGTCGTTATGGGCGGTGAGCCGGAAACGGCGCCTCAGGGCATCGTGCCATTACATACGCTGGCACCGGAATCCCAAGCGATGCCCGGACAGATTGAAACCGTTGCGGAACGTATTACAGGTGAGCTACCCGGCCGGGTTGACGACAGCCGGGCGATCCATGAGAGAGGTTCGACACCAAGCCCCGAAGGGGTGTCGCAGAGCCGTCTGGGTGAAAGGACAAAATCCTCCGCTCCTGCCGCGCCGGGCGCAGAAACGGAAGAAGCTCAAGAACCATCGGCGCAGGATATCGGTTTCCGCGAAGCCGTCGAGGATGAAATCGCCGACCGGCATATGCCGTCGCAACCGCAACCCGCGCCTTCTGCGGAAGCATCTGTGCCGGCACAAGATCAGCCGACAGACAATACGGCCGGGACGGTCATGACCAGCCAGATTAGCAATCTGCGCGAGGCCGCTGAAGACCAGATGACAGATCAGCAAGGCAGTTCTCCACAACCCGAACCCGCCAGCCGCGCCAAGGCGGAGGCGCAATCCTTCCAGCAAGCCGCACCGGTGCCATCCGCCGGAGAAAATCCATCCGCAACCGATGGCGGCTTTCGCGAGGCAGTGGAAGATGAAATTGCCGATCGGAGTATTACAGAAGAAGCCCGGCCCGAACAGCACATGCGCGCATCGCATGAAGCGATGCCGGGACCGGAATCCGGCGGTACGGATGCAAGCTCCGAAAGGATGCCAGAAGAGGAGGCCGTTAAAAGCACCACGCCTCATCCCGCAACCGAGCAGCAGAATTTGCGCGAAACTGCGGAGCAGGCCGTTGCGCAGGAAGAAACTGAATTACGGCGCTCCCGCGAAACTGCCGTCGCCGCCGCTTCGCGAAACGTTAATGAAGCAGCATCCGGAACGGCGAACGAGCCTGTGCAAAACGAACCTTCGCCCGGCAAGGAGGCGAATGACGCGCGCGGGGAGGCGCGTCCGCACACGCAAAGCGACGGCGATACGCCTGCAGACCGAAGCGAACCTGCTGCGCCACGGACCGGACAGCCGGAAGCATCTCCAGCGAACGATAAGGCAAATGCGGGGAATACCGGAGAGGTAGACGATCAATCTCAAGAACCGTCGTCTGACAGGCAAGATGAGCGGGAACGCAGTGCAAAACAGGACGGCAAGAATACTCCGGCATCGCGGCGAGCGCCGTCACGCAGACAAGCCGGGAAAAAATCCGCTCCCGGCCGTACGCGCCAGGCAACGCAGGCACAGCGGAAAAAATCCGCCAGCGCAAAAAACAACGGACCGAATGAAAAAAAATACAGGGTCGCGCCACGCGTAAACAGGAATCCATTATTTCCGCACCGCCCGAAAACTCAATATATCGAGGACATCGAACCGGAGCCGGAATAAACCGGCCTTGAAGCCGTGCCTGTTTGCCAACAAAGGCAAATACCGGTAGAGTGGCTGACTATTCCCTCTGACACGAAAAATGGCGTAGCCGTGCGCGAACGAGAGCCAAGCATTGCCTATCCTCGCTGAAATCGGCATCGTTTTTATCCTCATTCTGCTGAACGGCTTTTTTGCCATGGCCGAACTGGCCATCGTTTCGGCGCGCCGCGCGCGCCTCAAGCAAATGGCGGATGACGGTAGTGCCGGAGCACGCCACGCCCTCGATCTTGCCGAAGACCCCACCTCGTTTCTATCGGTTGTACAAACGGGCATCACCATTAACGGCGTGCTGGCGGCGACTTTCAGCGGCGCGACGCTGGCCGAGCGCTTTACCGGGTATTTCAATGAAGTCCCCTGGATTGCTCCGCATGGCGAAGCGGTCGCAATCGGCGCCACCGTAGCCGTGGTGACGTATCTGAGCCTTTTTATCGGCGAATTGCTGCCCAAACGGATCGGCATATCCTATGCCGAACCCATTGCGGTTCACGTTGCCTATCTCATGAAGCTTTTTGCGAAGCTTGCGGCGCCGATCGTGTGGCTGTTGCGTTTATCGACGAATGTATCGCTCGGCCTGATCGGCCTTGCCAATCCGCGTAACACGGCGGTAACGGAAGAAGAGGTCAAACACCTGATCGCCGAAGGCGCCGAGACGGGTGCGATCAAACCGGCGGAAAAGGCGATGCTCGATCGCGTGATGCGTCTTGCCGATCGAACGGTGCGCACGATCATGACGCCGCGACTGGACATGGTTTGGCTTGGCATCGAAGATTCCGCCCATGAGCACAAAAAAACCATTCGCGCCAGCGGTTATAGTCGGTTTCCGGTGGCGCGCGGGGATCTTGAGGAAATACTCGGCATCGTTCATGCCAAGGACATTCTCAATGCCCAGTTCGACGGGCATGTGCTGGCGCTGAAAACGGTCATGCGTCCAGCTCTGATTGTGCCCGACACGACGCCGGTGCTTCGTCTTCTGGATCAGTTCAAGCAGTCAGGGCAGCATATTGCCGTTGTGGTAGACGAATATGGCAGTGTCGAAGGCCTGGTTTCCGTTACCGATATTCTTGTGGCCATTACCGGCGATTTGCCGGAACGCGGCCAGGATGCAACCGACAAGCCGGTTCAGCGCGAAGACGGCAGCTGGCTGATCGACGGCATGACGCCGATCGACGAGGTGGAAAGCCTGCTGCATTTGCGTGATATGCAGGGCGAGGATGGGGATTTCCATACGCTGGCGGGGTTTGTGATTGAAAAGCTTGGCCGCATTCCATCGGCGGGCGATCATTTTATGTGGAAGGACGCGCGTTTCGAAGTTCTGGACATGGATGGGCGCCGTGTCGACAAGGTCATGGTCATGCCGCCGCCCGACGATGAACCCGAAGGCGAAGAAGAAGGCTGACATGAGCGATGTTTCGTCCTTGCCTATCCTGCAGAACGATCCGCCGGAACTGGAAAAAAGACTGGCGGCGGCAGAAGACAGGCTCGACCGTATCCATCAGTTCAGCGAATCTGTAACTGCAGCGCTCACGCACATGCTGGAGCGGTTAAAGGATCTGGAGCCGATTACTGCGTGGCCTGGCAGATTTGAAAAAAAGCTTGAAGATTTCCGTCTGGTGCAAACCCTTGCCAAGGCATCGAAGATTTTTCCGAAAACGCGAACGGTTGTTTTCGTCGGGCGGGGATATTTCGGCGATAATACGAAATATGCCTATCTTGAGTTCTGCGCCCATGCGCGAAACCGGAATGTGGCCGTGCATTATCTGACCGACGATCCTCGCCAGAGAGCCATGCTGACAACCAGCGGGTTGCCGTGCCTGCCGTGCGAGCCGGATGAATGGACCCAGGAAGACATACGCGCCTTGTTCGGGGCCAGGGTCGTTGTGCTGAGCGATAATTTCCATCCTTACTGCATGCGCAGTCCCAAGGCCTTTGGCATGCTGCAGGGGGCAAAGACGGTGCAGATGTGGCACGGAATTCCGATCAAGAATATTGGCCTGCGTTATATGGTGCGCGCCGATAATGTGTTGCTTGACGAGCTTGTGGCTTCCAGCGGGCCTTTCGATGCCTTCGTGGCTCCGGCCGAGGCGGCGGCGGGCGAATGGGCGGAGATGTTTACATTCGATAAATTCGCCGCGCTGGGCTATCCACGGAACGATGTGTTTTTTCGCGATCTTACGCCATCCGACCGCCTAAATACCGACCCGGCGACAATGGCGCTGTTCGAAGACGCAAGACGTGCGCGCAGGCCGACCATTCTGTATGCGCCGACATTCCGCGACGATGCGGCTTCCGGCTGGTTCGACAAGGCCGATATCGGCGCCCTGGCGGTTCATGCCAGGGAAAAGGGATATGCTCTTGCCGTCAATCTGCACCCCTATGAACAACGTCTTCAGGACTTGCTGCGCAAACGCTATCCCGACATGCATTTTGTAGAAGCGGGGATGGATATCTACCCGGTGACGAAACTGGCGGATGTTTTGATCACGGATTATTCGTCGCTGGCTTTCGATTATCTGCTGACCGACAGGCCGTTGGTATTCTACCGGCCGGATCATGAGTATTATCTGAGCAAATCACGAGGGCTTATTCCAGGACGGGAACGCTTTACGCCTGGCGCCGTGGCGACGGGCATGACCGAACTGCTGCGCGCCCTGGATAGCGCGGTCAATTTTGCCCGCGCACCGGCCACCGATTCCTCGCGTATCGAGCGGCACGGTTTGCGTAAACAGCTGTTTGATCATATAGACGGCAATTCGTCGCAACGCGTGTGCGAGCTTATTATGGATATGATAGAGGCCGACACCCATTAACCGGAGGATCGTCATGTCTGTCGAAGCCAAATACACCACATCTGCAACCGCCACAGGTGGCCGTGACGGCCGGTCGGCGCTCAAAGACGGAAACATGGAAGTAAAGCTCACGGTGCCCAAGGAACTTGGCGGACCGGGCGGGGCCGGGACAAATCCGGAGCAATTGTTTGCCTTGGGTTATTCGGCATGTTTTCTGGGTGCGATGAAATTCGCGGCGTCGCAGGGCGGCAATGTAAAGGTTCCTGATAACGCCACGGTATCGGCTACCATCGGTATCGGGCCGCGTTCGGAAGGCGGGTTCGGCATTACCGCCTCCCTTGAAATTTCCATGCCGGGCGTGGCAAAAGCGGATGCCGAGGCGCTGGTGCAAAAAGCCGATCAGGTTTGCCCGTATTCGAACGCGCTTCGCAACAATGTGCCGGTGAAGCTGAAGGTTGTGTAAGCGAGGATGTTTATGGGCGTGGTGATAAAATCGCTGCTGATTTCTGTTCTTTTGTTTGCCGCCGCCGTCGCACAGGCAGCCGTACCACCGCCTACCGCGGATGCGCCATTGGCGGAAGAAAGCGGCAGCGAAAGCATCATACTTGCCGGCGGATGTTTCTGGGGCCTGCAGGCGGTGTTCAAACATGTCAAAGGCGTTACGAAAACCGTGGCGGGATATGCCGGGGGCGATGCGGGAACGGCGCAATACGACAAGGTAAATACGGGTATGACCGGGCATGCGGAGGCGGTGAAGGTAACTTACGATCCTTCAAAGATCACGCCAGGCCAGTTGTTGCGCGTATTTTTTGCCGTATCGCATGATCCGACGCAATTGAACCGGCAGGGGCCGGATGTTGGCACGCAGTACCGGTCTGCCATTTTGTTTGCCACGCCGCAGCAGGAAGAAATCGCCAATGCCTATATCGCGCATCTGGGGGCAAGACTGGTTTGTCCGAAGCCGTGCGTGACGAAGGTGGAGGCGC
>JBFWTA010000076.1:0-9490 GCA_050248075.1 Bdellovibrionales bacterium
GCCTCCGCCTGTGCCTCGGCCATTCATGCCATGGGCGTGACGCTATCGATGCTGCGTTCCGGTTTCATCGACGCCGCCATTACCGGTGGCGCGGAAGCCTGCCTCACTTTCGGTACGCTCAAGGGATGGGAAGCCCTGCGCGTCATGGCACCCGATGTCTGCCGCCCATTTTCCAAAGACCGCGCCGGCATGGTGCTGGGCGAGGGCGCTGCCATGTTCGTTCTGGAAACGCTGGAATCCGCACAGGCGCGCGGCGCCGGAATTTACGGCGAATTCTGCGGCTTCGGCATGACCTCCGACGCCCGCGATCTCACGACGCCCGATGTCAAGGGGGCGGGAAGGGCTATCGCCAACGCCATCAAGGATGCCGGGCTTGAGCCGTCCGATATCGATTACGTGAATGCCCATGGCACCGGCACGCGCATTAACGACGTTACGGAAACGGCAGCGATCAAAAAAACATTCGGCGGGCACGCCGGGAAGCTCGCGATATCCTCGAGCAAATCCATGTTCGGCCACGCGCTGGGCGGCGCAGGGGCGCTGGAAATGCTGGCGACCGTTCTGGCCGTCAGGAACGATATGGCGCCGCCAACCCTTCATTATCTCGGGCCGGATGCGGATTGCGATCTCGATTACGTGCCGAACGTCGCGCGTCCCATGAAGATCGACGTCGCCCTCAATAACTCTTTTGCCTTCGGCGGGCTCAACGCGGTGGTCGCGGTGCGAAAAGCGGCCGTCTGAAACTTGCGCGGCGTGCCCATCCGCTCTTTTCCGGCCCGCGCATTTCCCGGAAGATCACATATAGCCCGCTGCCGGCGACAATGGCGGCGCCCGCCGCCACATGCATATCCGGCACATGGCTCCAGATAAGCCATCCGCCCAGTGCGCCCCAACAAATTTGCGTGTATTGAAACGGCGCCACCAGTGCCACAGGCGAGCGGTGATAAGCCGTCAGCAGGCAAATGCTGGACAGCCCGGCAAGAAAACCCGAAAGCGCCAGACGAACAAAATCACCGGCGCGCATGGGCGGCCCGTCCAGCAGAAAAAGTAGCGCGCCGCCAATGGCCAGGCTGGCTACGTAGCCATAAAAAGCGAAAGTTAGATTGGTTTCGCCGAGCCGCATGCGCCGTATCATGAGAACCGAAACGGCATAGCAAAAAACACTCAGCAGGGCGGCCAGCCGGCCCCATGCGGCCTCGCCATCCGCATATCCCATATCGGTAAAAGGATTTATGACAACCAGGACGCCGACGAATCCCGCCACCGCTGCCGCCCAATGTCCCCTGTCCATTTTTTCATGCAGCAGCCAGGCGGATAGGATCATGACAATTAGCGGCCCCGCAAAAAGTATGGCGTAATAATTGGTGAGCCGGAGCCTCGAATAGGCATAGACCGCGCAAAAGGCGGACAGCACGCTTACACTGCCGCGCGCGAGATGCAGCAGGGGCCGCCGGGTATAGAAGCGCCGGATTCCGCCGGTCAGCATCGCCCAGGCGAGAATAGGAATGGAAGCGAAACAACCATTGACGAAAAGTATCTGATACGCCGGGTGATGCTCGGCCATAAGCTTGAAAATAATATCGACCGATGTCAGAAGCGCGAACGCCGCCGCCGCCAGGATCATGCCGGAACGATGGGCGGAACGTGCGCATGAAGCGTTGCAGGAGCCGGAAACGGAAAGTGTCACGCGGCCATCTCATACCTAAGTGATGAAAGGGCGGTTAATGAAGGGCGGTGCGCGGCGTTTTTACCGCCGCTCCGGCATAAGGACGGTTGCGGAATGCGGGTGGCTTTGCCATAAACGGCCTTGGAAAACGTGTTTTTCCGGATGCCTTTCAGCGCATGCTCCGCGGGGAATAAGATTTGTTCGATGAAATTGGCATATTCTATCGCGGACTTGTGCTCGGCCTTATGATCGCGGCGCCGGTTGGCCCTATCGGCCTGCTGTGCATTCGCCGCACCATCCAGAAGGGTTTTCTCACCGGTTTTGTCACCGGGCTCGGCGCAGCGGGCGCCGATACGTTTTTTGCCGCGCTGGCTTCGTTTTCGGTGGCGGCGATCCTGGAGTTTGTGCGGCATTACGATTATCCCATCCGGCTCCTGGGTAGCGCGTTCCTGCTGATCGTTGCCTACCACACTTGGCACGATCCGCCGCGCCAGCCGCCGCAGAACCGGTCGATCACCACCGGGCTCGTGACCGCGCTTTTGAGCGGATTTATCATCACCATGACCAATCCGGTTACGATTTTTGCCATTCTGGCGGTGGTAGCCACCTTTGGCGGGCTGCACGGCGATCGTGACGCCGCCATCATTGTCGCTGGCATTTTTGCGGGTTCGACATTATGGTGGGTGCTTCTGAGCGGCGGCGTGTCGCTGGTGCGCACGCATTTTACTGAAAACCGCGTCGTTTTGATTAACCGTTTTACCGCGGTCGTGCTGGCGCTTCTCGCCTTCTGGGTGGTGGTGAGCAGCCTTGCGGGTTTTATGGGTTATAAGACGTTGTTGTTTTAAGGGGCGGCATCACGCGTCGTTAAAATTAATCCGCGCCCCGTTATAAATGGAAAGACCATGAATCTCCGGAATATTGCCATAATCGCCCATGTCGATCATGGGAAAACCACGCTCGTGGACGCCATGCTGCGCCAGTCCGGCACCTTCCGCGATAATCAGCAAGTTGCCGAGCGCGCCATGGACAGCAACGATCTCGAGCGCGAACGGGGCATCACCATTCTTGCCAAATGCACCTCGATCGTGCATGGCGATCTGCGCATCAACATCGTCGACACGCCGGGCCATGCCGATTTCGGCGGCGAGGTGGAACGCATTCTTTCCATGGTCGATGGCGCCGTGCTGCTGGTCGACGCCGCCGAAGGCCCCTTGCCACAGACGAAATTCGTCGTGTCGAAGGCGCTGGCGATCGGCCTGAAGCCCATGGTTATCATCAACAAGATCGACCGGCCAGACGCGCGGCCGCACCAGGTGCATGACGAGGTGTTCGATCTGTTCGCCGCTCTGGACGCGACGGAAGAACAACTCGACTTCCCAACCCTCTTCGCTTCGGGACGCGACGGCTGGGCGGTCAAAAAAATTGGCGACGAGCAAAAAGATCTCGAGCCGCTATTTCAGCTCATCACCCGCCACGTGCCGCCGCCGACGGTGGAAGAAGGCGCGCCGTTTAAAATGCTGGCGAGCATTCTCGAGGCCAACCCCTATCTCGGCCGCATTCTCACCGGCCGCATCCATAGCGGCACCGTGCGCCCCAACATGAATGTGAAAGCGATCAACAGCGAAGGCCAGCTGGTCGAACAGGGCCGCATTACGAAGGTACTCGCCTTCCGCGGCCTCGACCGCGTGCCGGTGGAAGAAGCCACGGCGGGCGATATTGTGGCGCTGGCGGGACTCGGTAAAGCCACCGTCGCCGATACGTTCTGCGATCCCGCCGTCACAGACCCTATCGTGGCGCGTCCGGTGGACCCGCCAACCATCGCCATGACCTTCACCGTCAACGATAGTCCCCTGGCCGGCACCGAAGGCGACAAGGTGACGAGCCGCATGATCCGCGACCGCCTGCTGCGCGAAGCCGAAGGCAATGTGGCGATCCGCATCACGGAATCCGCCGATAAGGACGCCTACGAAGTTTCCGGCCGCGGCGAATTGCAGCTCGGCATTCTCATCGAACAGATGCGCCGTGAAGGTTTCGAGCTTTCCATCAGCCGGCCCCGCGTGCTTTTCCAGACCGACGCGGGCGGCCAGAGGCTCGAGCCGATCGAGGAAGTCGTGGTCGATGTTGACGAGCCTTATTCAGGCACTGTTGTCAGCAAGCTGTCGGAACGAAAGGCCGAACTTACCGAAATGCGCCCTTCGGGCGGCGGGAAGGTAAGGCTGAACTTCTTTGCCCCGTCGCGCGGACTTATCGGTTACTACAGCGAGTTTCTCAGCGATACGCGCGGCACCGGCCTCATGAATCGCCTGTTCCATGGCTATGCCCCCTATAAAGGTCCCATTGCCGCGCGCCGTACGGGCGTGCTTATTTCCAACGGCAACGGCGATGCCGTGGCCTATGCCATGTGGAAGCTTGAAGAGCGCGGCCCCATGCTTATCGTCCCCGGCGTCAAGGTCTACGAAGGCATGATCATCGGCGAACATTCCAAGAGCAACGATCTCGACGTCAACGTGCTGGAAGGCAAGAAACTCACCAATATCCGCGCCGCCGGCAAGGACGAAGCCGTTCGCCTTACGCCGCCGATCCAGATGACGCTGGAGAAGGCGCTGGCCTATATCGCGGATGACGAGCTTGTCGAAGTCACGCCGAAATCCATCCGTCTCCGCAAGCGCTGGCTCGACCCCAATATGCGCAAACGCATGGCTAAGCAGGCGGCGGACGAATAGCGCCGGTGCTTGAATTGCGGGTGATTGCTGCCTAGCTTCCGGATATGTTTCCCGAACTCAATCAGCGCTCGCGCGAAATTCTTAAACTCGTTGTCGACGCTTATATGGAAACCGGCGAGCCGGTAGGCTCGAAGGCGATCGCCGGCCGTCTGGGCCTCTCCTCGGCGACGATCCGCAACGTTATGGCCGAGCTTGAGGAACTCGGGCTGCTTCATGCGCCTCACGTTTCGGCGGGCCGGGTACCGACAGGCGCCGGGCTGCGTTTTTTCGTCGACGGCATTCTCGAAATCGGCGATCTGGGCGAGACCGAAAAATCGAATATCGCCGCCCAGTGCGCCGCGCGCGGCAAAAACATTTCGGATGTTCTTACGAGTGCCGGCGATGCGCTGGCCGGGCTTTCAGCCTGCGCCGGCCTGGTGCTGGCTCCCAAAACCGACCGGCCGCTCAAGCAGATCGAATTCGTGGCGCTTGCGCCGGGACAAGTCTTGATCATCCTGGTGACGGAAGACGGCATCGTCGAAAATCGCGTCGTCGAGGCACCTCCGGAGATTTCGTCGTCCTCGCTTGTCATGGCCGCCAATTACCTTAACCGCCGCCTCGCCGGGCGCCGTCTGGCGGACACGCAAAAGGAAATCGAGGACGACATTGCCTTGCGCCGCGCCGAACTTGATGAACTTACCGCCAGGCTTGTGCAAAGCGGCCTTGCGGTCTGGACGGGCCAGCAGGGCTCGGGGCAGTTGCTGGTGCGCGGCCAGGCACGTCTTCTGGAAGACATTGCGGCCATGGAAGATCTGGAGCGCGTGCGCAAACTATTCGACGCCCTGGAAACCGAGGAAACCAGCGCCAGGCTTCTGGAGGCCGCAGGTAAGGCCGAGGGCGTGCAGATTTTCATCGGCGCGGAGAATCAGCTGTTTTCCCATGCCGGCTGCAGCGTGATCGTCTCGCCCTACAAAAACGGCCCGGCACAGGTGATCGGCGCCATCGGCGTAATCGGCCCCCTGCGCATGAATTACGCACGCATCATTCCCATGGTCGATTACACGGCGAAACTGGTTGGGCGGCTGCTCGCCTGATCAGGCGACGTCCCGGCATTCTTCGGCGGCCAGCAAGCGGCGCTTGAGATCGAGTCCGCTGCCGAACCCGCCGATACCGCCGCCGGTCGCAATCACCCGGTGGCAGGGTACGAGCAGAGGTATCGGGTTGGCCCCCATGGCATTGCCGACGGCGCGCATGGCTTTCGGCATCTTGATGCGGCGAGCGAGTTCGCCGTAACTGATCGTGCTGCCGCGTGGCACCCGGATCAGTTCTTTCCAGACCGCATGCTGAAATTTCGTCCCGGTCATCTGAAGCGCAAGTCCGGCCCGTGATTTGCCGACAATGACAGCCATGGCTTTTGCCGTCGCTTTTTTATCTTCGGTAAACTGCGCGCGTGGCCACGACTCCCGCCATTCTTCCATAATGACTTCCGCCGCGCGCCCGCGCGCAAAAGACAGGCGGCAAAGCGCGCCATTTTCTGTCAGCCCGATCATGAGAAAATCGAGAGGAGAGGCATGGAAGCCCCACCGCACCAGGCGCGGTGGCTGTTGCTCGAAGGTTACGCGTGGTAATTTCGAGCGTATCCGAGACCTTGGGGCTTCCATATATACATCCTATCAGAAGTCGCCTCTCAAGTGAATTGCATTGCAGCCGCCGTTGAAAAAAGCAACAAAATATCCGTTTTTGTTTTTTGCAGAAAGCGACGGACGACATGCAACTGCAAGCCGCCGATGAATTTTTCCGCCGCCTCGCCGCCGAAAGGCCCGAACCGCGCACCGAATTGCATTATGCAAATACCTATACGCTTTTGGTAGCCGTGGTACTTTCGGCCCAGGCAACCGACGCCGGCGTCAACAAAGCGACCAAAAAACTATTCGAACGCGTCAAAACGCCGCAAGCGATGCTGGCCTTGGGCGAGGCCGGACTTAAGCAACATATCCGGACCATTGGTCTTTATAACGCAAAAGCTAGGAATATCATGGCGCTTTCGAAAATTCTGGCGGAACGGTTTGGAGGCGAGGTGCCCCGCAACCGCGAGGATCTCGAAAGTCTGCCGGGCGTCGGGCGCAAGACGGCAAACGTGCTGCTTAATTCCGTGTTTGGTGAAAACGTGATCGCGGTCGATACGCATGTGTTCCGCGTCGGCAACCGCACCGGCCTCGCGCGCGGCGCTACGCCGGAAGTAGTCGAACGCAGGCTGATGAAGGCCGTACCGCATAAATGGCTAACCCATGCGCATCACTGGCTTATTCTTCATGGCCGCTATGTATGCAAGGCAAGGCGGCCCGAATGCTGGCACTGCCTTGTGAGCGATTTATGCGCCTTCAAGGAAAAGACGCCGGCGCCCCCAAACAAAAACGGCGGCCTCTGAAGACCGCCGCTTCCTGTCCCTGTCTTTTCCGCTTAGGCCGAACGGCGCTCGCCGCGCTGTTCTTCCGTTTCCTCGAAGGAGGAAAATTTAGCCCCACCCTTGTAAGGGCCGGCTGTGCTGCCGGCGGCGGCACCAGCCGTCGTCACCTGCATTTCGCCGATGATCTGGCCACCCGCATTAACTTCAAGCTCGCCATATTTCACCATACCGCTGATGCGGCCGGTGGAGCGTACCGTGAGACGGCCATGCACGACCAGCTGACCGTCGTATCGTCCGGCGATATCGGCGTTTTCGATCTCCACGCTGCCGCGGAACTGGCCGGATTCGGTGATTTCGAGCATTTTTCCGTCATTCAGCTTGGCCTCCACCTTGCCTTCGACGATGAGCACGTCGCAGGAAGTGATCTCGCCGGCAACCGATAATCCTTTGCCGACGCGAAGCGTGCGGGCATCGCCCGTACGGCTGTCCTCGCTCATGGGATGCGCGCGGCGCGCGGCGCGCGGAATATCGACAACACGATGCGGCGGGGTAACCTGGGCGGGAGCCGCCATGCGCGGCGAGGGGCTTGCGGCTTCCGAAACGCGCGCTTGACCGGCTTGCATGCCGTCATTGCGAAGGCCGGCATTTTCCTGGGATTCGACTTCACCGTCGCTTTTGCGTGCTCCGAACATTGTTGTTCCTCCGAAATTGTGCAGGGAAAGACTGGGGATTTCTGGCTAACATGATGCTACCCCCGATGGCAAGGAATAGATGAGGCCGCGGCGAAATTTTTCGCTTTACCCGGCATTTCATGCAAACGCCGGTAAATAGGCTTTTGATTTCATATGCGCTTTCCATCAGTATGCCCCGAACCGCTGTGAAAACAATGAGGATCTGCATGTCCGCACAATTCGATGTCTGCGCTATCGGCAATGCGCTGGTCGACGTCATCGCCGATGCCAGCGAGGATTTTCTGAACACACACAAGATCGTCAAGGGCGCCATGACGCTTATCGACGCGGAGCGCGCCAGCGAATTATATGACATCATCGGTCCCGCCGTTCAGGTGTCGGGCGGTTCGGCCGGAAATACGGTCGCCGGCATCGCCTCGCTGGGCGGCAAGCCGGCCTATATGGGGAAGGTCAAGGCCGATCAGCTGGGGGCCATTTTTCGGCATGACATGCATGCAATGGGCGTGCATTTCGCGACGCCGCCGGCCCCCGAGCGTCGCCAGGAAATTCATCCCGTTACAGTCGACCGTCGCGGCGGCGCGCCAACCGGCCGCTGTCTCATCCTTGTCACGCCCGATGCGCAGCGCAGCATGAGCACTTATCTCGGTGCTGCTGTGGAATTCGGTCCCGCCGATCTTCAACCCGAGATTATCGCCCATTCGCAGGTGACCTATCTCGAGGGTTATCTGTTCGACCGGCCGGAAGCCAAGGAAGCTTTTTACAAGTCGGCCAGCATTGCGCATGAAAACAGGCGCATGCTTTCGCTCACGCTTTCCGACACCTTCTGTGTCGACCGCCATCGCGACGCCTTTCTCGATCTTGTGAAAAACAATGTCGATATCCTTTTTGCCAATCAGAATGAACTTCTCGCGCTTTACCGGACGGAAGACATTGAAACCGCCGTGGCCGAGGCGCGCCAGCATTGCAAAATCACCGTGACCACGCGCAGCGAGAAGGGCGCCATTATCGCGGCCGGGGCTGAAACCATCGATATGCCGGCGGAACCTGTCGCCAAAATCGTCGACACGACGGGTGCCGGAGATCTTTTTGCCGCCGGCTTCCTGTTTGGTTTCACACAAAATTATGGTCTCGAGCGCGCGGCGCGTATTGGCGCCATTTGCGCCGCCGAAGTAATCGCTCATTATGGCCCGCGCCCACAGAAGACGCTCAAGGAGCTGGTCGGACGGAAACTCGCGGCATAGCCGGCGCCTTGGTGTTCTGCCGTGCATTTATCTAAAAGCCGGTCTTTCTACAGACGGCTGCGATAACGCCACGCACGGTCGTTTAAACGCATTTTCAGGCCATCGCCGAATGCCCCTTGTCAGCGGTCTGCCTGATCTTCTCGTGCGCGAAAAAATCTCTTGTCTAAAATTTTATACAAAAACATTTTTCTAAAATTTCGCGCGGATTCGATACATGTTTTTTTGCAAAATGGCGTCATTTTCAGACCAAAAGTAAAAGAGTGCTAACCCTGTTCCATTATAAATGGAGCACTGTCGGTTTTACGCGCAGAAAAAATTTCGGAAATGACGCAGTATTTTCTTGAGGTATAATGAGCATTATTTCTGACCGGAAAATTGTGTTCCTGACGTTGCTGGTCATGCTGGCCTTGTCGTCGCTTCCGGCGCGCGCCGCCTCGGCGCCATGCATGGGCAACGACACCACCGTCGAAGGATGCCAGATCGTCGTTCATTCCGACGAAACCGCGCCGGACGAAACCATCAGTTCCGGGATCCGCCTTAACAAGGCCGTCACTAATATTCTTTTTAACAGTTTTACCGGCGCCTGCCGCTTTGTCGACAATGCCAGCACCGACGATCTTTTCGTGCCGCAAGCTACCGTCGACGAGTTTCTTGCTTTCACCTTCAATCCGCCGCTTCATGTCGGCATAGCCAATTGCACTTTTCCGGTTGCGGCGCCGGGCTCTCCATTTAGCGCGACATCGACCATACCTTTCGCCAACTTCGATATATTCGAAGAGGAC
>JBFWTA010000077.1:0-9448 GCA_050248075.1 Bdellovibrionales bacterium
AAAAGAGCTTTACAACCCGAAGGCCTTCATCACTCACGCGGCATGGCTGGATCAGGGTTGCCCCCATTGTCCAATATTCCCCACTGCTGCCTCCCGTAGGAGTCTGGGCCGTGTCTCAGTCCCAGTGAGGCTGATCATCCTCTCAGACCAGCTATGGATCGTTGCCTTGGTGAGCCGTTACCTCACCAACTAGCTAATCCAACGCGGGCCCATCTAATGGCGATAAATCTTTCCCCCGAAGGGCGTATCCGGTATTAGCGTCAGTTTCCCGACGTTATTCCGAACCAAAAGGTAGGTTCCCACGTGTTACTCTCCCGTGCGCCGCTCTGTATTGCTACAGCGCTCGACTTGCATGTGTTAGGCCTGCCGCCAGCGTTCGTTCTGAGCCATGATCAAACTCTCAAGTTTGATATTGGCATTTGATCAACGTTCGAAAACGCGATCGAAACCACTTGGTTCTGTCTCTCTTGCCTTGCGGCAAAAGGGCAGTTCCTCAATAAATCTAGGGTTTGTTTCTTTGTCTTGCCTCCTTGCGGAGACAACGCAAAACTTACGAACTTGTCGACTTAATAAGGATGCCAAACGACAAAACCGAATACTTTTTTTAGCCATTGCTGGCCAAGAAAAGATTTGGATATCACCGGCCAAGACGCCGTGTCCGAAGACAGGCAACCTCCACCGCGGATCGCCGTCTGCGCATCCCTTCTCATCTAGGTTTACGATGTCCAAGAACAAAGGTCGGCCTTGCGGTCCACCCCGCTATTCGAAGAAAAAACGACACTTCCGGGCATGCCAGTCTGGCGCTAAGCCAAACTTTGGCGCCTGGAAATGCCGTTTTTTCAACCAGATAGCTGTCGCCGGCCGGGCATTGGCCGCTGACAAGTAGAAATATATTCTTTCTTAACGCCGTTGTCTAGAGGAAATGATTCATTTTTTATTATGAATATATCCCAAAGATTGGGGTCGTTACTGATCCACACCCCATAAGTAGAATCATAAGAAAAAGATTAGGCGACACAGGCCGGTTTTCAAGGGAGCGGATACGGTTTTTTGCCCTTGGCAGCCTCAAATTTCTTCATATCAGCAGATAATGGTGTCAGGATACATGAACCGCAGCAGGGTTGCATTCGACACGAAGATACAAATTCACGCCTTTTTAAATTTTTTATATCATTGATATTACATAATTTTTTTGAAAAATGCGTCGTCTAATACCGGATTTCAATAATCGATTGCGCCATGGCAGCAAAGACCGTTGCTTTATGGCCCCCTTCACCCTTGGATCAGCCCGCGCCCTGCGCACGTCGAGATACACTTGTTCCTGAAACCACAGCCTGGTTTAGCGTAGCCGCACAAGGACATAAGCTTTTGTGGAAAAAATAAATCTATATATTTCAATAACTTGTTGCGCGTTTTAATGAAGCGCCGTTTTATACACAGCTTCCGTACGCGCTTTAACCTCGGCTTCCGTCACGCCGGGCGCAAGAGCGATGAGGGTAAGCCCGTCCTGGCGAAATTCGAATTCCCCAAGATCAGTGATTATCTTATTGACGACTTTCGAGCCAGTGAGCGGCAGGGAGCATTTTTTCACCAGCTTGGCTTCGTCCTTGACGTTGTGTTCCATCAGGACAATCACGCGCTTTACGCCCGCCACCAAATCCATAGCGCCGCCCATGCCCTTAACGACTTTGCCGGGCACCATCCAGTTGGCGATGTCGCCGTCTTCCGACACCTGCATGGCCCCCAAAATGGCAAGATCGATATGGCCGCCGCGGATCATGGCGAAAGACGTGGCGCTGTCGAAATAGCTGCTATAGGGCAGTTCGGTGACCGTCTGCTTGCCGGCATTGATGAGATCGGGATCGACCTGGTTTTCGAGCGGAAAGGGCCCGACGCCGAGCATGCCGTTTTCGCTTTGCAGGACGACGCGCATGCCCGTGGGCATATAATTCGCCACCAGCGTCGGGATGCCGATGCCGAGATTGATATAAAATCCGGGCTGCAATTCGCTGGCGGCGCGTTCGGCCATCTGTTCGCGGGTCCAGGGCATGGAATCTCCTTATCCGGCGCGGGTGGTGCGCTGTTCGATGCGTTTTTCGAAATGCGCCCCCTTGAGGATGCGCTGCACGAAAATGCCGGGCGTGTGAATGTGGTCGGGATTGAGATAGCCGGTGGGGACGAGCTCCTCGACTTCGCAAACCGTAACCTTGCCGCACATGGCGGCGAGCGGATTAAAGTTGCGCGCGGTCTTGCGGTAGACAAGATTGCCTTCCTCATCGCCTTTCCACGCCTTGATGATGGCAAGGTCGCAAACGATGCCGCGTTCCAGCACATAGGTCTGGCCGTCGAATTCGCGCTGTTCCTTGCCTTCAGCCACCACGGTGCCGGTACCGGTGCGCGTGTAAAAGCCGGCGATGCCGGCACCGCCGGCACGCATGCGTTCGGCCAGCGTGCCCTGCGGATTGAATTCGACCTCAAGTCTTCCGGAGATGAACAGTTCGGCGAACAGCTTGTTTTCACCGACATAGGACGAAATCATTTTTTTGATCTGGCCCTTTTCCATCAGCCGGCCGAGGCCGAAACCGTCGACGCCAGCATTGTTGCTGACGATGGTGAGGTCTTTCACACCGGAATCGCGGATCGCATCAATGCAATGTTCGGGTATGCCGCACAAACCGAAACCGCCGGCGGCGATGGTCATGCCGTCACGCAATAATCCAGCGAGGGCTTCGGCGGCGGTGGGATAAACCTTCCCCATAGGAGGACTCTCTGAGGTGTGCGGGATTCTAGAACTGCCGGAGCGGGCGGGAAGCGTCAAGACAAATGCTCAAGGCGTCTCGAGAACCCGGATTTTTTCGCGCAGACGTGCCTTGAAGCTTTCAGTTTTTTCCGGACTTGCACGGGCTGGATTCACCTGTGCTCCGTTTTGCGCGAACAGCGCCCGGCATTGCTCGGCCACCTTGCGAGCTTCGGCATGGATTTGCGCGACCGGAATGGAGGGCATTGCAGGCCTGCAGTTGCCAATGGCGTCGGTGTTTAAATCCGTCTGGCAAAGCTTGGCCGTGACGCTGCCATCGGGACGCAGGAGTTCGAGCAGAAGGCTTTGCGTTTGCGCCGGGCCAGCATAGGTGGCGATGATATAATTGTCGATATGCTGGAACCGTGCATAGGTTTTGCGCGGATCGTTAAGCATCGATATTTCTTCAAAACCGGAATCAGGTTCCGTTTTGCCGCCGGGAGCCGCATAGCCGCAGCGCAGCACCACCCGGGTTTCGTCGGGTGCAATGGAGGTGAGCTCGATGAAACTCGGATACTGGTCGAAGCTTTTGGGGCCAGGCTGCGCAAAAACAGGCGGCGAAAACGCAAAAAGAAAAAAGAGCGCGAAAGAAAAAACAAGCCCGGCACGCAGCATTGCAGCCTCCGTGTCAAGAAAGCCGAAGCTTATCAAGCCCGGCATGATCTTGCAATTGCGCCGGTTAACGGATTTTTGCCGCCAGCAGATTGAGAATTTTATCGACGCCCGAACGGGACACGGCTGAAACCGGATAGGCCTGTTTCTTGCTCGCCTTCTTAAGCGCCGCAATTTTGCGCTTAATGTCGACGGCATTCAGCGCGTCGCATTTATTGAGGGCGATAATTTCCGGCTTGCGGGCGAGGCCATGAGCGTAGGCCTTCAGTTCCGCGCGCACGGTTTTGTAGTTCTTCACCACGTCTTCATCCGTGCCGTCGATGAGATGCAGGAGAACGCGGCAGCGCTCGACATGGCCGAGAAAACGCGTGCCGAGGCCGTGGCCTTCATGAGCGCCTTCGATGAGGCCGGGAATGTCGGCCAGCACGAAGCTGGTGCTGTCGCGCTTGCTGCCAATCTGCACGACGCCGAGATTGGGCGAAAGGGTGGTGAAGGGATAATCGGCAATTTTTGGCTTGGCGGCCGTAACGGCGGCAAGGAAAGTGGACTTCCCGGCATTGGGCAGGCCGACGAGACCGGCATCGGCGATGAGTTTGAGACGCAGCCAGAGCATGCGCTCCTCGCCAGGATAGCCGGGGGTGAAATGGCGCGGCGCCTGGTTGGTGGCGGATTTATAATGCGCATTGCCGAAACCGCCGTCACCGCCCTTGAGCAGTGTCACACGCTCTCCGGCCCTGGTGAGATCGAGCAGCACGGTTTCCTTATCCTCGGCCAGCACCTGCGTGCCGACCGGGACGCGCAGAACAAGGTCCTTGCCGGCGGCGCCAGAGCGGTCGCGGCCCGCGCCGCCACCGCCATTGCCGGCTTCGCGGTGCTGCTGATAGCGGTAATCGATGAGCGTGTTGAGGTTGGTACCGGCTTCGAAAATCACGTCGCCGCCCTTGCCGCCACGGCCGCCGTCGGGTCCCCCGAACGGCACGTATTTTTCACGGCGAAAACTGACGCAGCCCCGGCCCCCATTGCCGCTACGGACATAGATTTTGGCAAGATCGAGAAATTTCACAATCAGAATACAGAAGACAGCGATCAGGGACCGGATATGTATTCCGATGCCTGATTACTGCTTGCTGCCCTCAGTCTCGATGGACACATAGGTGCGGCCGCCGGTTTTTTCGCGGAACCGGACAATACCGTCCTTGATGGCGAAAATGGTATGATCGCGGCCCATATCGACATTGTCACCGGGATAAAATTTCGTGCCGCGCTGGCGGATAATGATGTTGCCGCCTTTGGCTTCCTGGCCGCCGAACAGCTTGACGCCGAGACGCTTGCCGGCGCTGTCGCGTCCGTTGCGCGAGGAACCGCCTGCTTTCTTATGTGCCATTGCTAACTCCTTATAACTTAGCCCGTGATGCCGGTGATCTTGAGAACGGTGAATTCCTGCCGGTGGTGGTTTTTGCGGCGGTAATTCTGGCGGCGCTTTTTCTTGAACACGATCAGCGAACCGGTGCGGCCCTGCGACACGACTTCGGCCGCGACCTTGGCGCCCGAAACAAACGGCGCGCCGAGCGTGGTCTTGCCGCCATCGCTGAGCATGAGAATTTCGTCAAGCTCGATGGACTTCCCAGCTTCGGCCGGAAGCTTTTCAACTTGTATAATATCGCCCTGGGCAACTTTATATTGCTTGCCGCCGGTTTTAATGACCGCGAACATGGTCCTGATCCTTAACTATATGGGGTGCAGTCTTTCGTGCCCGAAGGCACCGTGCTGCGAACGGGCGTTTTTGGCTAAAACCGGCCCGAATGTCAAGAAAAAGCGGCCTTGCCGGCTAAAATCCGGCTTTTAGCCATTATTCCTCCCGCCCGCGGTCGGGCGCCGGAGTACGGAGGGTAAGCCAGAGAACTCCAAGCAAATCAAACAGCCCCTTCACGGCGCGGCCCAGAAAATCCGACTTGGAGACCCCCATTTCGCGCGGCCGGTCGTTGACGGGGGTAAACAGGCATTCGCTGCCATAGAGCTTGAACAGGGCTGGCATGAAGCGGTGCAGGCCGAGGAAAAAGGGCAGATCCAGATAGTCGTTGCGCCGAAACATCTTGAGGCTGCAGCCGGTATCGGGACAGCTGTCATTCAAAAGGGTGCGACGGATGGTGTTGGCGAAGCGGCTGGCAAGCCGCTTGCCGGCGGTATCCCGGCGGTTGACACGGATGCCGGCCACAAGAACATGACGGTCACGGCCCTTGGCCCAGGCGAGATCGAGCAGACGCGGCGCATCGGCGGGATCGTTCTGCCTGTCGCCGTCGATAGTCATGATCCAGGGTGCCCGCGCCGCGCGGATGCCGTTCCGCAAGGCGGCGCTCATGCCGAGGCGCTTTTGGTGGCGGATAAGGCGCAATTGTTTATGCTTAAGGCGGGCCTGCTTTGCCTCGTCGGCGGTGGCGTCGCCGCTGCCGTCATCAACACAAATAATCTCGAAATCCTCGCCGACCGGCGCATAGGCCTTGAGCGCGGCAGCAATCTCGTCAACGAGCGGCGGCACGTTGCCAGCCTCGTTGAACAGGGGAATAACAACCGCCAGAGCGGGAATGAGGCTGTTCTGATTCACGACCTTAATCCGTTAACAATTAAAGAACGTGATTTTAGCAGAGAGAACGCCGCCCGGAAACAGGGGTTCGACCATCGGCTAAATTCTTTGCTTTCCCACCTGTTTTTGCTAGTTTGCCCGCCTTGCCATAGGCGCCCGTAGCTCAACTGGATAGAGCATCAGACTACGAATCTGGGGGTTAGGAGTTCGAATCTCTTCGGGCGCGCCACTATTCCGCTTCCATGCGACGTCCCGCCATAGCTGTCCGGTGCTGCTGACTTTCCAGAACTTTCCGTTCTTTCAGATTGTTCCGGCCGCTTTTGATTTTTTGCCATGACACAGCTATAGACTCCGCCCGTGCCGCATAGGGTTCATGCGTCCTCGTCCACAGGAGCAGTTTCATGGTTCATTCATTTTTTTTTATTCTTGCCGTCCTGCTGACCCTGACAACGAATACCCACGCGGCCGACGACCGCCAAGCCCTGCAGGACAATCGCGGCAATGTCGTGCGCAACACGACCGGAAACTGCGTGCGAACCGTCTGGGAAAACGGCGATGATGTCTGCGCGCCGGCAGAACCGCCGCCGCCCAAGGTCGTGGAGGCTCCGCCCCCGTCCCCTCCTCCGCCATCGCCGGCCCCAATCAAACGCACGGTGATTTCGGAAACCGAACGGACGGTTCATTTTCCGTTCAACAAATCGGCTCTGACTGACGACGCCAGAGCTCAGCTTGATACGCTGGCCGATACGCTTAAGGCGGCCAAGGATATCAAGGAAGCAAGGGTGGTAGGCACCGCCGACCGCATCGGCAGTACCGGTTATAACGACAAGCTTTCGCAAAAACGGGCGGAAGCGGTACGCGATTATCTCATTGCACGCGGCTATACGAATGCCAGTGTCACCAAAACGCGCTGGGTCGGCAAGTCGCAGCCTACTACGCAATGCCCGAAAAAAATGGCGCATAAAAAGCTCGTGAAATGCCTGCAGAATGACCGGCGCGTCGAGATCGAAATTGTTTATAAGACCGAAGTTATGACCTTGCGGTCCGGTCCAGCGGCCCCCGCAACGGCGGGCAGTCTTCCTGCCATTCCTGCAATGCCCCTGCGTTAGGCTTGACAATTACATGGACGGCGGGCGCTTGTAATTTTCGCATCTTCGCCTAAATCATTAGGAGCGCGTCCATTCCGGACCGCGCGTCATTCGGGCTTGCAGGCCAAGCATGCTGAATTTCGAGCGTTTCACCGAACGTTCCCGCGGCTTTATTCAGGCCGCCCAGATGGTCGCCCTGAGCGAGCGTCACCAGACCTTACTGGTTGAACATCTGCTGAAAACCATGCTGGACGACCGCGAAGGCATGGCGGCCAATCTGATCCGTGCGGCCGGCGGCGACCCGCAAAAGGCCTTGGCCGCGGTCGAAGCCGAGATTGGAAAGATTCCCAAGGTATTCGCCAGCGGCTCCGCCGACCAGTTGCGCATGACGCCTGAATTCGCGCGGCTGCTGACATCGGCCGAGGAAATCGCTAAAAAGGCCGGCGATGAGTATGTCACGGCGGAAAGGCTGTTGCTGGCGATCTCTTTAGCGCAGGGCGGCAACGCGCAAAAGGCGCTGGCGGCGTCCGGCGTAACGACCGAGGCGCTGAGCCGCGCCATCGACACGATGCGCGGCGGGCGCAAGGCAGAAAGCGCCAGCGCCGAAGAAGGTTATGATGCGCTCAAAAAATACGCGCGCGATCTCACGCAGGCGGCGCGTGAAGGCAAGCTCGACCCTGTCATCGGCCGCGACGAGGAAATCCGCCGCACCATCCAGGTGCTGGCGCGGCGCACAAAAAACAACCCCGTTATCATCGGCGAGCCGGGCGTCGGCAAGACTGCCATCGTCGAAGGTCTGGCCCAGCGTATCGTGCGCGGCGACGTGCCGGAAAGCCTCAAGGACAAAAAGCTTCTGGCCCTCGATCTCGGCTCCCTTGTGGCCGGCGCGAAATACCGCGGCGAGTTCGAAGAGCGGCTGAAGGCGGTGCTGCATGAAATTTCGGCGGCGGCGGGCGATATCGTCGTCTTCATCGATGAGCTTCATGTTCTGGTCGGCGCCGGCAAGACCGAGGGCGCCATGGATGCCTCCAACATGCTGAAGCCCGCCCTGGCGCGCGGTGAATTGCATTGCGTCGGCGCCACGACGCTGGACGAATACCGCCAGTATATCGAAAAAGACGCGGCGCTGGCGCGGAGATTTCAACCCGTTTTCGTCAGCCAGCCCTCGGTCGAGGACACCATTTCAATCCTGCGCGGGCTCAAGGAAAAATACGAAGTGCATCACGGCGTGCGCATTACCGACGGCGCCCTGGTCGCCGCCGCCACCCTGTCTAATCGCTACATCACCGACCGCTTCCTGCCGGACAAGGCGATTGATCTGGTCGATGAGGCCGCTGCGCGGCTGCGCATGGAAGTGGACAGCAAGCCGGAGGAAATCGACGAACTCGACCGCAAGATCATGCAACTCAAGGTAGAGCGCGGGGCCCTGCGCAAAGAAACCGATGCGGGATCGCAGGACCGGCTGGGGAAACTGGAGGCGGAACTGGGCAGGCTGGAGGAACAATCGACGGATCTGACGGCACGCTGGCAAGCCGAGAAAGACACGCTGCACGGGGCGCAGAAACTTAAGGAACAGATCGAACAGGCGCGCGCCGATCTGGAAAAGGCGCAGCGGCAAGGCGATTTCACCCGTGCCGGCGAGCTTACCTACGGCATTATCCCCGATCTCGAGCGCAAGCTGCAGGAAGCGCAAAGCCTGAAAGAAAATGCGATGCTGGACGAGGTCGTGAAAGAAAGTGATATCGCCTCGGTGGTAAGCCGCTGGACAGGCATTCCGGTCGACCGCATGCTGCAAGGCGAACGCGAAAAACTTCTCAGGATGGAGAGCAGCCTGCGCAAACGCGTAATCGGCCAGGATGAAGCCGTCGTCGCCGTGTCCAATGCCGTACGCCGCGCACGCGCCGGGCTGCAGGATCCCAACCGCCCTATCGGTTCGTTCCTTTTTCTAGGCCCCACTGGCGTGGGCAAGACGGAGCTTACCAAGGCATTGGCGCAGTTCCTGTTCGATAACGATCAGGCCATGGTACGCATCGACATGTCGGAATACATGGAAAAACACTCCGTGGCGCGCCTGATCGGCGCCCCGCCCGGCTATGTCGGCTATGAAGAAGGCGGCAGCCTGACGGAAGCGGTGCGCCGGCGTCCCTATCAAGTGGTGCTGTTCGACGAAGTGGAAAAGGCGCATCCGGATGTTTTCAACATACTGCTGCAGGTTCTGGACGACGGACGGCTGACCGACGGTCAGGGCCGGATGGTGGATTTCAAGAACACGCTGATCGTCCTCACATCGAATCTCGGGGCCGACATTATCGCACAGGATGACTGAGCAGAGCTTCTGCCACGTACGCGGGATCAGGTGGGGGAGGGGGT
>JBFWTA010000078.1:0-9444 GCA_050248075.1 Bdellovibrionales bacterium
ATGTCGCCTGTTGCGCTGCGCGCGGTTCCAGCGTGGAAGACGTAGCTGTCGGTAACTTCGGCGGCTTCGCCCAGGGCTTTAATAACAGTGCCTTTATTATAATCGCCGGGATAGCCATTCGCGGCCATGACGACGCATAACGCTGAATAATCGTGCCATTGGATGGTTATGCCATCCAGCATGCCTTTGCTGGCTGCATAAAGCAAAGCCAGCAAATCCGATTGCAGGCGCGGTAATATAGCTTCGGTTTCCGGATCGCCGAAACGAACGTTGAATTCCAGCAATTTTGGTCCGGTCTTCGTGAGCATCAGCCCGGCGAAGAGAACGCCGGTAAAAGGTATTCCCAGGTCGTTCATGGTCTTCATGGCGGGCTCAATGATCTCCCGCATCACGCGTGCTTCCATGGCGGCGTCGAACACCGGCGGCGGCGAATAGGCGCCCATGCCCCCGGTATTCGGTCCTTTATCGCCGTCATAAGCGGCCTTGTGATCCTGCGCCGCGGCAAAGGGCAGGGCGGTCTCGCCGTCGCATAAGGCAAAAAAGCTTACCTCTTCGCCCTCCAGACATTCTTCAATGACGACCGAAGCCCCTGCTTCGCCGAAAATCTTTTTCACCATGGCGTCGTCGACGGCGGTCAGGGCTTCCTCAATTGTGCGCGCCACGGTCACGCCCTTGCCGGCCGCGAGTCCGTCGGCTTTGACGACGATGGGCGCGCCTTGCGACTGAATGTAGTTTTTCGCGGCTTCGGCATCCGTAAAGTGCCCGTAGGCGGCCGTCGAAATTCCGGCGCGGGCGCACACATCTTTCATAAAGCCTTTCGAGCCCTCCAGCGCGGCGGCCGCCTTGTCCGGGCCGAAACAGGCGATGCCTTCGGCGCGCAAGGCATCGGCCAGGCCAAGCGTGAGTGGCAGTTCGGGGCCGATGATGACGAATTCGATCTGTTTCGTGCGGCATTCGGCCACGATCTCCGCGACCTTGTCGGCTGCGACAGGCAGGCATTCGGCAACGGCGGCAATGCCCGCGTTGCCCGGGGCGCAATAAAGCTTGCTGCACAGCGGCGATTTTGCCACCGCCCAACACAGCGCGTGCTCGCGGCCGCCCGAACCCACAACCAGAATTTTCATGTTTGGCCCTCGCTTTTGAAAATCGGCAGGATTAAAGTTTCACCATGCCTAAATCTCCCGCGCAACCCCCCCGGCAGGGCCATCTGCTCGACGATCCGCGCCCCGGCAGCAACCTGCCGGAATTCAGCGTGGCTGAGATCTCGCGCCTGGTGAAAAAAACCGTGGAAGATACCTTCGGCCAGGTGCGGGTGAAGGGAGAAATCAGCGAATGCAAGCTGCATTCCAGCGGCCATATCTACCTTACCCTCAAGGACGAAACCGCCGTGCTTGCCTCCGTGTGCTGGCGGGGACAGGCGGGTAAACTGGGATTAAGGCCCGAGGTCGGCATGGAAGTCGTCTGCACCGGCCGCCTCACGACGTATATGGGCCAGTCAAAATATCAGCTTGTCATTGACAGCATGGCGCTGGCCGGCATGGGCGCCTTGCTCAAGCTGCTCGAGGAACGCAAGAAGAAACTGGCCGCCGAAGGGCTATTCGATCCGGCGCGAAAACAACTGCTGCCGTTTCTGCCGGAAGTCATCGGCGTGGTGACCTCGCCGACCGGCGCCGTCATCCGCGATATTCTCCACCGGCTTGCCGACCGGTTTCCGCGCCGCGTTCTGATATGGCCGGTGGCCGTTCAGGGTGAAGGGGCGGCCCGGCAGATTGCCGCCGCCATCGAAGGCTTTAACGAGCTTCCGGAAACCGGTCCCGTGCCGCGGCCCGATGTGCTGATCGTCGCGCGCGGCGGCGGTTCGGTCGAAGATCTTATGCCCTTCAACGAGGAAATCGTGGTGCGCGCGGCCGCCGCCAGCCATATCCCGGTTATCTCGGCCGTCGGCCACGAGACAGATACCACGCTCATAGATTTTGCCGCCGATATCCGCGCGCCGACACCGACGGCCGCCGCCGAAATGGCCGTGCCGGTCCGGGAAAATCTGCTGGCGCAGGTGATGGAGGACGGTCGGCGGCTTTGGGATGTCCTGCGCCGCTCCCTGGCCGAGCGCCGCGAAAAACTTGGTTTGTTAAGCCGCGCTCTGGGCGATCCCGGCCGCGCCATGGAACCCCTGGCGCAACGGCTTGACGAAAGGTCGGAGCGGCTCGCTCTAGCCTGGCAAAGTTATCATGAACGGCTTCATGGCCGGTTGCTGGAAGCCGCTGGAAAGCTGCGTCACCCGCGGGATATGCTGAAACTGGCCTCGCGGCATCTTACCGAAAATACCGAACGGCTCGACCTGGCGTGGCGAGGCTATTGCGAGCGCTGCCTTGGGCGTCTGCTTGGGGTCGCCGGAAAATTACGCCATCCGCGCGATCTTCTGGCGCTTGCCGGCCAGCGCCTCGTTCATCTGGATCACGCCCTGCAATCCGGCTGGCGCCAGTTTTTTCAGCATCACCGTCACCGCTTAGAAGCGCTTGGTCCGGCGCTCGATCTTCTTTCGCCTAAAAATGTGCTTGCGCGGGGTTATGCCCTGGTTCAGGACGCCGCCGGCCATGTCGTCGCAAGCCGCGCCGGAACCAAGTCCGGCGACAAGGTGCGTATCGAATTTTCAGACGGCACGCGCAACGCGGTTATCGGGGAAGATTGATCAGCCTTTCAAGCAAGGCGGCATCCTCAAAAATCAGCGCTACAGGCAAAACACTCACGGATGCGCGCATATCATCCGGCAAGCGCACATGATCCTTTTCCGTCGTGACGAGCCGTGCTTTCAGCCTTCCCGCCTTTCGTTGCAGGTCCTCAATCTCGGCATGCGTAAACCGGTGGTGATCGGCAAAGCTTGCGGTGCCCGCCAGTTCCAGCCCGGCTTCGCGGCAACTCGCAAAGAATTTTTCCGGCCTGCCGATACCGGCAAAGGCAAAAAACTTTTTTTCGCTCGGAAGATCATCCGGTACGCGCGGCTCCAGCGAAGCACGCAGCACCGGGCATGCAACCTGCTTTGCAATTCCCTGCCGGTCGGCGCCGATGAGAATAACGCCGGCTATGCGCGACAGAACCTCTTCCGGTTTTTCCCGCAACGGCCCCGCCGGCAAAAGACTTCCGTTGCCGAACCCGGTCTCACCGTCGACCACGATCAGCGAAACATCCGGCCGTATATTTGGGTTCTGTAAGCCGTCATCGAGAAGGATGTGGCTTCCTTCGGCTTCCGCCTGCTTGATAGCCGCTACGCGGTCACGTCCGATCCACACCGGCGCTGTGCGCGCCAGCAACAAGGATTCGTCGCCGACATTCTCGGCCGTATGCCTTGAGGGATCGACCCGCAAGGGGCCGCGTTCCCTGCCGCCATAGCCGCGCGAAACGAAAACCGGCCTTGCGCCGGCCTGCTGCAGCACCCGCGCCACGGCAAGCGCTGCCGGGGTCTTGCCCGTGCCGCCGACTGAAATATTGCCGATGCAAATGGAAGGTTTTTGTCCGTCATAAGGCGACGATAGAATTTTTCTCGCCAGTCCTCCCGCACGCCATAGAAGAGAAAAGGGCTCCAGCGCAAAAGCCGTAAGCCCATAGCTCCGGTACCAGAAGCTGGGGGCTTTCATGCCGCTTTGCTTTCCGCCGGCGACAGCCATGGCGACAAGGCCGCCAGGATATCGTCCAGCACATGTTGTTTTTCGTCCGCCAGCTCGTGCGCCGCCCTGGCGTAACCGGCCCGTTCCTCCGGCGTCTTCAGAAAGCGCAGCAGCGCGGGCGACAGCCTGTCGCTTTCCCGCAATTGAACGGCCGCCTGGCGCTGCACGAATTCCTGCGCGATCGCCGAAAAGTTATGCATAAAAGGGCCAAAAATAATTGCGCTTTCCAGCTGGGCTGGCTCGATCGGGTTATGGCCGCCAATATCGACGAAGGAACCGCCCAGCACCGTCACCGGACTCAAGCGGTACAACAATCCCAATTCCCCCATCGTATCGGCCAGATAGATTTCGGTCGCTGGCGTTATGTCCTGCTTCTTCGAGCGTCGCGTGAAAGCAAGGCCCTCTTTTTCGATTTCACGAGCCACGTCCTCGCCCCGCACGGCATGGCGGGGAACGATGACGGTCAATAGATCCGGCATAGTTTTGCGCAATCCGGCATGGGCGCGCAGGGCGATTTTTTCTTCGCCGCGATGGGACGATGCCAGCAGCCAGACCGGCCGCGTTCCGATCATGCCGCGCAGGCGGCGCAATTCCGTCTCGTCGTAAGGCAGGGGCTGTGCCGCATATTTAAGATTGCCCAGGCAGTGCGCCTTTTTCGCACCCAGCGCCGTGAAGCGCTGACGGTCCGCCTCGGTCTGGGCCAGGCAGAGCGCAAACGTACTCAGCAATTCCTTGGCCCAGCCGCGAAAACGGCGCCAGCGGCGAAAGCTGCGCTCCGACATGCGTCCGTTCACCAGCGCGGCCGCAATTCCGCGCCGCCGCAATCCGTCCAGCATATTGGGCCATAATTCGGATTCGATAAGCAAGGCGAAGTCCGGCCGCCAATGGTCGAGGAAGCGCGCGACATAGGGCGCCCGGTCGACCGGCATATATTGATGAATAGCCCCCGCCGGCAGCCGGTCCGCCAGCATGCGTGCCGAGGTAACTGTGCCGGTGGTTATCAGGATAGGGGTATCCGGATGCCGTTCGCGTATCCGGCCGATCAGCGCCAGCACCGATGCCGCCTCGCCCACGCTCGCCGCATGGCACCACACCAGATAGCCCTCGGGCCGGGGCCGCGCGGCATGGCCGAAGCGTTCCGGAAAGCGCATTGCGTCTTCCCGGCCCTCGGCCCGGCGCCTGAGCAGGTAAAGGCTTATGAAAGGCGCCCCCAGCTCCGTAAGCTGGCGATAGATAAAAGAAAGCATGGGGCGGTCCGTATCCTCTTGGATGTAACTGATTTTGTAGCCCTCCCCCGGGCGTCCCGGCAAGGCGCGTGAATATCCTTTATTAGCGCCGCCCCTTCCGGCCCGCCCTAAGCCGCGCGGCGCATGCAGGATGTTTCATGTGAAACATTTATGGTTAAGGGATTTAACCATGGCGCCCGGAGCCGCGCTTCATTCGCATAGGGGCTGGACGGATCGGAAGAATCCATGCCCGTTGCCGATTATTCTGCCTTGGGCGCAGGAGGGGCCTCTCGATTATAAATATATACAATAAGGATATAATCTGTCAACAGGAAATTTTGATCGGATCCGGAAATAATGCGTGGCGCGGAACGCCGGCTAACTTATTGCCTGTTTTGGGAAGGAGGCCGGTTAAAGCCCGGCTACGGTCATGCCCTCGATGCGCAAAGTCGGCGCGTCGAAACCGTAGAAAAATTCGAGATCGCTGGCGGGCGTAAGGTTAAGGAACATGTCTTTCAGATTTCCGGCAATCGTCACTTCGCTCACCGGAAAAGCAATGGTTCCGCTTTCAATCCAGAAGCCGGCGGCGGCCCGGCTGTAATCGCCGGTCACGCCGTTGACGCCCGATCCCATAAGCTCGGTCACGTAAAAACCCTGCTTGATGTCGCTCATGAGTTCCCGGGCGCTCATCCGGCCGGGCGCGAGATAAAAATTGCTGGGCGAGGGCGAGGGCAGGCTGCCCGGCGAACGGCTGGCATGCGCCGTGCTGTTCATTTTGAGCTGCCGCGCCGACCGCAGGTCGAGAATCCATGTCGTGAGCACGCCCTTGTCGATAATCGTCCGTTGTTGCGGCGGCAGGCCTTCGCCGTCAAACGGATAGGAACGCAGGCCGCGCGGCCGCAGTGGATCGTCAAAAACGGAAACGCCTTCGGCAAATATCTTATGGCCCAGCCGGTCCTTTAGAAAACTCGTGCCGCGGGCGATGGATGTGCCGGAAATCGCGCCGGACAGATGCCCCAGAATCGTGCCGGCGATGCGCGGCTCGAAAACCACCGGCACATGGGCCGTCGGCATCTTGCGCGGGTTCAGCTTGCGCACCGCTCGCTCGGCGGCCTGCTTGCCGATTGCGTCGGCAGGGGGCAGATCGGCAGCGAAAACGCGGCTGGCATAATCGTAATCGCGCTCCATGCCGGTGCCGTCTCCCGCGAGAATGGCGGCGCTCAAGCTGTAATGCGTGCGGCGGCGGCTGCCGGCAAATCCGTTGCTGGCCACCAGCGCAATCGTGCTGGCTCCGGCACTGGCTTCCGCCCCTTCCGAATTGGTGACGCCTTTCACCTGGCGCGCGGCGTCTTCCATCCTGCGCGTTTCGGCGATGAGATGTTCGGTCGATGGCATGGCATCGTCGGCGCTTTCGACCGAAGGCCAGGTTCGGGCGATAGCTTCCGTCGCGGCCAGCCCGCAGAATTCATCTTCCGGAGCTGCCCTGGCCATGGAAACGGTGCGGGACACAAGTTCATCCAGTGCGCGCGGCCGGTGATCGGTCGTCGAGGCAATCGCCTGTTTCTTGCCGATGATGACGCGCAGGTCCAGCGCGCTCGATTCCGAGCGTTCAAGGGCCTCCACCTCGCCAAGCCGCACGCCAACCGATATCGAGGCCGATTCCACCTGCATGGCGTCCGCCATATCGGCGCCCGCGGCTTTTGCCTTTTTGACAAGGCCGTCGAGCAGGGACAAGGCGTCCGGATTTTTAGATTCACCGAGCATGAAACGGTGATAGCCCATCGGTCGGGCAAAAGCGAGGGTTCACCCCGTCGCGGGCTTTTCCCGCCAGGCCTTGAGCCACTGGTCGAATTCGGGACCGGGCAGGGCCTTCGCCATATAATAACCTTGCGCGTAATCGCAGCCCTTGTCGGCGAGCAATCGCCAGATACGGATATCCTCGACGCCTTCCGCCACGACTTTAAGCCCCAGGTTGTGGCCGAGATCGATAATCGAGTTGACGATCACGGTGCAATCCTTGTTGCCGACCATGTCCATCACGAAGCTTTTGTCGATCTTCATTTCGCTGAAGGGCATGCGCTGCAATTCGCGCAGCGAGGAATGGCCGGTGCCGAAATCATCCAGCGCCACGCCGATATTGCGGATGCGCATGCGCAGCAACACGTCCATGGTGCGCGTCACGTCGCGCATGGCCTCGGTTTCGGTGACTTCCAGGATCAGCTTGTCGGGCGGCGCCTGGTATTTACGGCACAGATCCGCGATGCGATCGGGCAGGCTGAGGTCCAGAAGGGTGGACGCCGTCACATTGACCGAAAGCGTAAGATTTTCTCCGGCGACTTTCCATTTCGCCAGCTGCCGCACGGCCGTGTCGAGCGCAAGATCGGTCAGCGCCTGCATCAGCCCGTCATTGACGACCTGCTCGAGAAAGGCGTCGGGCAGCAGCGTGCCGCGATGCGGGTGCGCCCAGCGCGCCAGCGCTTCGACGCCTTTGACGCGCCGTGTCGCAATCTCGACGACCGGCTGGTAATGTAAAACGATCTGGCCGGCGGCAATCGCCTGCGCAAGATTTGTGACGTCGGCGGAACTGCCGCCATTCGCGATGCGGCCGAACAGCGAGCGCAGCGCCCCAATATCCAGCGGCTTTTCCAGCGCCGCGACGACGTTCAGCCCGTGCGCGCTGCCGAGACGGCGCGCGCTGTTCAGCACGCGGCTGTCGCTGCCGCTGATGAGGCACAGCTTGGAATCTTTAACATGATCGGCCAGCAGGCGCAGCAATTCCACCCCGTCGGTGCCCGGCATCATGAGATCCAGCATGATGAAATCGGGCTTGGTGGTTGCAATGACGCCGGCGACGTTTTCCGGATTGCTGATGGTCGATATCTCGAAATGATACGTCGAGGCGATTTCCGCGATGGTCTCGCAGATATCCTCTTCATCATCGATTACCAGCATGCGCATGGGCTTGATCCTGTTCTTCCAGTGTCCGTTGTGGGATCAGGCAGGAGGGGGCGGTGCAGCCGATTCGGCCGTTTGCATACTGCCTCCCCCTGCGTTTTCCTTCAATAAGGCGATAATCGCCCGACGTACATCGTCCAGGCGATAGGGCTTTTCGATCACGGGCACCGGATTTTCATTGAGAAACGCCTGCACATGCGTGGACAGCGTATCGCCGGTGACATAGATGATTTTGTGCAGATACGCGGGCATTTCCTGCTCCAGCGCCGCATGCAGGCCCGGCCCGTCCATGACCGGCATGCGCAGGTCGCTTACGATAATGTCATAAGGGTTCTTGCGCAGCTTATCGAGGGCAATGGCTCCGTTGGCGGCGATGTCGGTCGTTTCCGTCTCGGCTTCAATAAGATCGGCCAGCGTTTGCGCCAGTTCCACCTCGTCGTCGACCAGAAGGATTTTAAGGCCGGGCGGCAGCCGTATGCCGTCGGGAGCCATGACCGTGTCGGCGGCATGCGATTTCGCGGCTACCGGCAGTTCCATGATGAAAGTGGCGCCCCCGCCCGGCGTATCGCCGAGATGTACCTGCCCGCCATGCGAGGCGACAATGCTGAGACACAGCGACAAACCGACGCCGGTGCCGCCCTTGTTTCCCTTGGTCGTGAAAAACGGCTCGAAAATGCGCGAGCGTATTTCCGCCGGCACACCGGGGCCGCTATCGGCGATGCTGACCGCCACATGCTGTTCCGATGCACGCCAGCTGCGGATTTTCAGTTTTTTGGCGCCCTGCCAGTCCTGCATGGCCTGGGCTGCATTGAGAATGAGGTTGGTGATCACCTGCGTCAGCTGATCCGGATCGCCGTCGATGGCCGGCAGATTGGGCTCGAGTTCCAGCTTGATTTCGATGTTTTCCGTGCGGATCTGGAAGCCGAGCAGCTCCAGCGAGGCCTGGATGATGCCGTTGATTTCGACCGACCGGCGCTCCGGCTCCTTGCGGCGCGCCAGCGCGAGAAAGCTTTTGACGATGCGCGAGCAGCGGTCGGCCGCCTTGAAAATCTTTTCGGCGCGGGCCGTCACGCGCGCGTCCTGCGCACTTTCGATAAGCAGCGTCGCCTGGCCCAGCGCCACTGACAGCGGATTGTTCAGCTCGTGCGCCACGCCGGCGAGCAATCCGCCCAGCGCCGCCATTTTTTCGCTTTGCTGCAGTTCTTCCTGCTGGCGCGCGATCTGCGCCTCAGCATGCTTGCGTTCGGTGAGATCGTATAACCCGATCGCCATCGCATTTTCATCCTGATAATTGATCCGGCGTGCCGAAAGGGCGGCGCTGAGCGCCGTGCCGTCGCCGCGCTTCAGCGTGACTTCCTTGAGATCCACGTCGCCGCCCGCGTTCATTGCCTGCCAGAGTTCCGTCCAGGCCTTATCGTCGGTAAGGAAGCGCTCGAAAGGCTGGTGCAGCAGCATGCTCTGCGTGACGCCCAGAAGCTGTTCGGCGCCGGGGCTGGCGTACAGAACGGCGCCGCCGTGCAGGCCGACGATCATGACGGGCACCGGATGGGCCTCCGTAATGCCGCGAAAGCGCGCTTCGGATGCGCGCAGCGCGACCTCGC
>JBFWTA010000079.1:0-9409 GCA_050248075.1 Bdellovibrionales bacterium
CCCGGCGATCACGTCCGGATCGTCATAGGGATGAATAAAGGTCAGCTTTTTCTGCTTTTCCAGCTTGCGCGCATGGGCATAGGCTTCGTCATAGGCGTCGCCGTGCAGCACGGCTTCGGCGCCATAGCCCTGCACCGCCTTAACCTTAATTTCGGGCGTTGTCACCGGCATGACGATGACCGCCTTGATCTTCAGTTTTTTCGCCGCCAGCGCCACGCCCTGGGCATGGTTACCGGCCGAGGCCGCGATCACGCCGCGGGCCCGGGCCGCGTCGTTCAGCGTCATCATTTTGGTATAGGCACCGCGCAATTTAAAGGAAAAGACCGGCTGCAGATCCTCGCGCTTGAGCCAGATCCTGGCGCCGAGGCGCTGGGACAGCGAAGGCGCGGCATCGAGCGGCGACTGGATCGCCACGTCGTAAACCGGCGCGTTGAGGATCTTTTTGATATAGTCGTGCAGCATTGTATGGTCCCGTGCTTTAAAGAATGCGATCATAGAATAGGCCATTAATACGGTAAAGATACGGGAAACATGACATCCGCCCCCGCCATCATCCTCGTCGAACCGCAGCTGGTCGAGAATATCGGCATGACGGCACGCGCCATGATGAATTGCGGGCTGACGGAACTGCGCCTGGTCGACCCGCGCGATCCCTGGCCGCTGCATGAGGTGATGGAGGAGCGCATGACGGGCGCCGCCTCGGGCGCCGACGCCATCCTGCGCAATGCGCGCGTGTTCGACACGGTTCAGGACGCCATCGCCGATCTTAACTTTGTCTATGCCACCACGGCGCGCATGCATGGCATGACGATGCGTATCCTCACGCCGCACGCCGCCATTCCGGAAATGACCGAACGCCTGGCCGCCGGCCAGAAAGTCGGCGTAATGTTCGGGCGCGAGCGCACCGGGCTGGTGAGCGAGCATGTATCGCTGGCGGGCGCCAAGATCACCATTCCGCTGAACCCGGAATTCACCTCGCTTAATCTCGCGCAGGCGGTGTTGCTGATCGGCTATGAATGGTATCAGGCGCAGGACCGGACGCCGGGACAACAGATCCATATGGGCGGCGGCCGCCCGGCGAACCGCGAGGAATTCGCCAATTTCTTCCGGCGGCTGGTGGAGGAGCTGGACGGTCACAGCTATTTTGTCGCTCCCGACCAGAAGCCGGGCATGGTGCGCAGCCTGCGGAACATGCTGCAGCGCGCCGAAATGACCGAACAGGAAATTCGCACTTGGCATGGGGTGATATCGGCCTTAATAAATAATCCCGGCAAAAAGGCGAAACCGACATGAACGATCCCGTCATTTCCATGCGCACCGAACCGGCCCGCGAGCCGGACCGGATCAACGTCTTTCTCAGGGATTGCCGGGTGGAGCTGCACGTCGGCTATCATCCCGCCGAACGGCTGAAGCCGCAGCCCCTCATCATCGACCTGGAAGTCGAGGCGCTGCTGCCGCACCGCTATCAGGACACGTCCGAAAACAGCCTCGACCGCGTGATCGACTACGAACGGTTTTACGATTTCATCCGCAACGACCTTACGCATATGGGCCACATTCCGCTGCTGGAAACGGTGGCGGAGCAGATCATCGCCTTCTGCTTCGGCGACCGCCGTATCCAGAAAGTCTGCGTGCGCATCGAGAAGCCGCAATGTTTCGCCGGCGCGCGCCCCGGCATCGAAGTGCGCCGCACGAGATCGGCGGCGTCATGACCCGGTGGGCGCTTGTCACGGGTGCGGGTCATCGCATCGGCCGCCAGATCGCGCTGGAGCTGGCCGCGGCGGGTTGGAACATCGCCGTGCATTATCATAATTCCGAAAAGGAAGCGCAGGAAACCGCCAAGCAGGTGAAGGCGCTTAAGCGCAAGGCGCATCCCGTCAAAGCCAATCTCGCCATCCGGAAGCAGGCCGAAGAACTTGTTCCGGCAATCGTCGCGGAAACCGGGCCGCTCGCGGCGCTGGTGAACAACGCCAGCCTGTTCAAGCCGGACGCCAAGCTGCAGGGCGGCGGCGATGTGCGCATGATCAACCTGGAAGCGCCGCTTCTGCTTGCCGAAGCGTTCCGCAAGCAGTTGCCGAAGGGGCGGAAGGGCGCCATCGTCAATATTCTCGACGGCAGCCGCCCCGAAGCCGGATTCACCACCTATACCGACAGCAAGAAATCGCTGCGCGTCACGACCATCGAGATGGCGCGGCGTATGGCGCCCGATATTCGCGTGAACGGCGTCGCCCCCGGCCCGACGCTTATAGGTCCCGGCCAGTCGGCGGAGCATTTCAAGCGCCTCATCGAAGACACGCTGCTGCGCAGCGAGATACCGCCCGAAAGCATCGCGGGCGCCGTTCGGTTTCTCGTCGACACGGCGGGGATAACCGGCGAGATCCTGCATATCGACGGCGGCATCCGTTTGCAGAACACGCCGTCGATGCATCGCGCTTTGGCGAGCTGAAATTAACTTCCTTGTTCACAGAATTAAGAAAATGCCCCTGAAATGGGCTATTTCCTCACAAAACCTGTCAAAAACCGCGATTCCACCGAATAAATTGTGATTGCAAGTCAAATGTTTATGACTCGCTTGCCCAATTTTTAGGCAAAGGTTAAAAAAGTGTTTATTCATAGGCCGAATCAGGCCAGTTCCAGACATCTTTCAACATACTTATCCACAGATTCAGGGGATAACGATTCATGGATATACTGTTCCATATGAACGATACGGATGAATCCCCCGTCAAATTGCTGCGCGAAGGCCGTACCGGGTTCGAGGGCGGAGCCGATGTGCTGCGCGTGCAACTGAAAACCATGCCGGCGCAGCCGGGCGTCTATCGCATGATCAACCACAAAGGCGATGTGCTGTATGTCGGCAAGGCGAAGAACCTGCCAAAGCGGGTATCGAGCTATACCCAGCGCTCGCGCCTGCCGAACCGCATACAGCGTATGGTGGCACAGACGCGCAGCCTCGAGATCGTCGTGACGACGACGGAAGCGGAGGCGTTGCTGCTGGAAGCCAACCTGATCCAGCGCTACATGCCGCCCTTCAATATCCTGATGCGGGACGACAAGAGCTATCCCTATATCCTCATCACCCGCGACCACGATTTTCCGCAGCTTGTGAAACACCGCGGCGCACGCAACCGGAAAGGCTGGTTTTTCGGCCCTTTCGCCGCGGCAGGCGCCGTGAACGAGACCATTACGATGCTGCAGCGCGGATTCATGCTGCGCAATTGCTCCAACGGTTTTTTCGCCTCGCGCACGCGGCCCTGCCTGCAATATCACATCAAGCGCTGCACCGGCCCGTGCGCCGGAAAAGTGACAAAGGAAGAATACGCGCGGCAGGTGCATGAAGCCGTCGGCTTCCTCAAGGGCCGCAGCGCGGATATCCAGAAGGAGCTGGCGGTGGAAATGGAAATCGCGAGCGCGGCAATGGATTATGAAAAGGCGGCGCAGCTGCGCGACCGCATCCGCATCCTCACCTCCATCCAGACGCGTCAGGACATCAACGCCAATGGCGTCGACGACGCCGACGTCATCGCACTGCATCAGGATGCCGGACGGACGGCGGTGCAGGTGTTCTTCTTCCGCAACGGCCGCAATTACGGCGCGCGCACGCTTTATCCGACACATGAAAAAGGCCTGCCGGTGGGCGAGATCATGGCCGCCTTTCTCGCGCAGTTTTATGCCGGCAAACACGCCCCCCCCTCGCTGCTGCTGAGCCACCCGACCAACGAAGCCGGCTTGATCATGCAGGCGTTGAGCGAATATGCCGGCCATAAGGTGACGATCGGCGTGCCCAAGCTCGGCGAAAAAAGGCACCTTGTCGATTTGGCCCGCAAGAACGCGCGCGAGGCGCTGGCGCGCAAGCTTTCGGAAAGCTCGGAACAGGCCAAGCTTCTGGGCCGCGTCGCGGAATTGTTCGGACTTGCAGAAGCGCCGAAACGCATCGAGGTCTACGACAATTCGCATATTTCGGGCACGAATGCCTCCGGCGCGATGATCGCGGCGGGGCCGGAAGGCTTTCTCAAGAAAACCTACCGCAAATTCACGATCAAGGAGCCGGGCGCGGCGGGCGACGATTACGCGATGATGACCGAGGTGCTGACCCGCCGTTTCCGCCGCCTGATCGACGAAGACCCGGAACGCAAATCCGGCATGTGGCCGGATCTCGTCCTGATCGACGGCGGCCAGGGCCAGCTGACCAAGGCGGTAAGCGTGATGGAAGAACTCGGCCTGCACGACGTGCCCGTGGTGGGCATCGCCAAGGGCCCTGACCGCAACGCGGGGCGCGAGCGGTTCTTCTTGCCGGGCCGCGAGCCTTTCAGCCTGCCGCCCGAGGATCCGGCCCTTTACTATCTGCAGCGCCTGCGCGACGAGGCGCACCGCTTCGCCATCGGCACCCACCGCGCCAAAAGGGTCAAGTCCATCAGCCAGTCGGGACTTGAGGACGTGCCGGGCATCGGCGCGGTGCGCAAACGCGCGCTTCTGCACCATTTCGGCTCGGCCCGGGCGGTGCGGGAAGCCGGCATCGGCGACCTTACCCGCGTGCCCGGCATAAGCGGCGATGCGGCAAAAAAAATCCATGATTATTTCAGGGAAAGAGGGTAGAAATGGCCGCTAGCTGCTAGCGATTAGCGGCTGGCCACACAATCATTCTTATAGCCAAGAGCTAACCGCTGGCCCCGATGCTCAATTCGCTCGCCAATAAACTTACCGTCTCGCGCATTCTCGTCATTCCGGTCATTCTAATTTTGCTCAAGATCGATCGGGGATGGGCGGCATGGCTGGCTTTAATTCTTTTCGTGGCGGCGGGGATTACCGACTGGCTGGACGGCTATATCGCGCGGCGGGAAAATCAGGTCTCCATGATCGGCCAGTTTCTCGATCCGATTGCCGACAAGCTGCTGATCGCCGCCACCATTCTTTTCCTTGTTGCCAACGGGCAGATCAGCGGATTCAGCGTATGGCCGGCCGTTGTTATCCTTCTGCGTGAAGTGGCGGTATCGGGCCTGCGCGAATTTCTGGCAGGCGTGCGGGTGAGCATGCCGGTCAGCCAGCTGGCGAAATGGAAGACCTTCCTGCAGATCGTGGCGCTGTCTTTCCTGATCATCGGCGATTTCGCGCCGGAGAGCATCCCCGCCGCCCATATCGGCGATCTATGCCTCTGGATTGCCGGGGTTATTACCGTTTTTACCGCCTGGGATTACTGGCGCGCCAGCGTGAGGCACTTTAAGAATTGATTTTTTTGAGGGTTTCAGGTTACAAATAGCGCATCAATTTTTAAAAAACTTAATTTTTACGGGGGCAAGCCGTGGTTCATCGTTACTCCCCTATCACCCAATTGATGCTGGCTAACCGTGGTTCCACCACACGGCCAGGTAAGGGTACCATAGGCATCTCCTATCGCCCCCAGGAATTTGTCTTTTTTTTCCATGATCCCAAAAAGCCTGTCCAAGGATTTGTTGAAGGAGCGGATGGTCGCCGCATAGCCTATACGGACCGGGTTAATAGCCGCCAAAGGCTCCCGAATAACATGAAACCCGTTCACGTCGCATTTCCGAGAGTGTTTCAAACTTTGCATCGACCTCGCCAGTGGCCAGTCTATGGCCAAGAAAATATTCGTGCGACTTCGGTTATGGTGGATGCAGGAACCGAGCGACCGGCAGACGCGAAACGCAGCCCTTCAGTGCGCCGTGGCAGCCCGCCTTCATCACTGGCCAGCTAAAGACACCTGAAATATCAGAAAGCCTTGACGCCCGGCGTGCCGTACATATGCACGTCGCGCCATAGCGGCCTGAGCGCCGCCATTACGCCGCGAAGCTCGGCGAGGCTGCTGCGGAGCATGGCGCCTTCGAGGCCGATGCCTTTGAGGATGCGCAGGACCTTTTCGGCCGGGGTGAGCGGCGCGGGGAATATCTGGACCTCCACGACATCGTCCGGCGCAAGCTCCAGCTTCTTGCGCAGTTCGGCGAGCGTGACGGCATAGCCGCCCAGCTGGTCGACAAGGCCGAGCTTGACCGCTTGCGCGCCCGTAAACACCCGGCCCTTGGCGACCGAGGGCATCTTTTCCATCGGGATTTCGCGCGCCTTGGAAACGCCCTCGACGAAACTGCGATAGGTATCGTCGATAAAGACGGTCATGCGCTCGCGCTGCGCGGGGGTGAAGCCTTTGGTCAGCGACCACATGCCGGCGTTGCCGCCAGTCGAAAGCGTGTCCCAGCTGACGCCGATTTTTTCCATCAGCCCCGCCGCCACGAATTTGCCGGCGACCACGCCGATGGAACCGGTCAGTGTGCCCGGCTGCGCCGTGATGTTGTCGGCGTTCATCGCTACCCAATAACCGCCCGAGGCCGCGACATTGGCCATCGAGACGAATACCGGCTTGCCGGCCTTTTGCGCCCGCATGAGGGCGGCGCGGATGGTTTCCGAGGCGGATGGCGAACCGCCAGGACTGTCGATGCGGAAAATGATGGCCTTGATCGCATCGTCGGCGGCGGCATCGCGAAAGGCGGAGGCAATTTTATCGGCCCCCATCACTTCGCTGTCGGCCATGCCCGCCGGGCCATCCTCATGATCGGTGATCATGCCCGTGCCGAGGATGAGGGCGACATGCGCCTTGGGGCTGCCGCTGCGGCCGCCAAAGGACAGGTAGTCGTCGGCATCCACTTTGACCGTATCGCCGCCGGCATTGTGAATTACTTCGCCCTCAAGCGCATCGATATAGCCGACCTGGGTGACAAGCCCGTGTTTAAGCGCTTCGTCGGCCGTGAAGGGCCCGCGCGCCATCAGCTGCCGGACCCGGGCGGGTTCCCATTTACGCCCGGCGGCAATGCCTTCGGCCGTGAGATCGGCAATATTGTCGATCATGCTTTGCATATTGGCGCGGGCGGGTTCCGAAAAACTTTCGCGGGTAAAGGTCTCCACGAACGATTTATATTCTTCGCGCTGCATGAAATCGGGGGTGACGCCGAGCTTGTCGAGGGTGCCGCGCGCGAAGGGCGCCTCGATGGCGATGCCCGTTAAGCTGACGGAACCGACCGGCTGCAGCCAGATATGTTCGAAGGCGCTGGCCATGAAATAGGCGCGGTTGCCGTTGCCGAACTCGCCATAGCTGGTGCCGAAGGCATAAGTCGGCTTGCCGCTTTCGCGGAAACGCAGGATGGCGGCATGGATTTCCTCGGCATGTGCAAAGCCCGGCTGGCTGGAGCCGAAACGGGCGATCAGGCCCTTGACGTTGGGATCGGTACGGGCCAGGTCGATGGCCTGCAGGATATCCAGCAACGGCACGCTTTCTTCATGGATCGCGAAACGAAACGGCGACGACGAAGGCTGCTCGACAATCTCGCGGTCGAGGTCGAGTGTAAGGATGATACTGGCAGGTTTGGCAGGCCGGGCCGTTTCAAGGCGCGCCAGGGCGATCGCCCCCACGACGAGGAACAAAACGGCGATGCAGCCGATTGCGGCGAACATGCCGATGATAACCCGGCGGATTTTCTGCCATTGCAGATGCATGGGCGTTTCTTAGCCGATATCCCTCGCCAAGTCACGTCGCGGTTTACAGGCAAATAGCCGCGTATTAGCTTCGGCCATGCGTCTGCAGCGGAACCTGAAGCTTATCGGACTGTTCACGGTATTGACCGGGCTTCTGTTCCATCTTCCTATTCTCGTTCTCTATTACCGCGACCGGATCGACCTCGGTTACCGCGAGTTCCTGATCGGCGAGGCGGTGTGGGCCGCGGCCATCGTTCTGTGCGACGTGCCGTCCGGCTGGATTTCCGATACATGGAAACGCAAGCACACTCTCGCGTCCGGCCTTTTGATAAGCATGATGGGCTATGCGCTATTGCTGGCCGCCCGGGATTTCTGGCAGGTCGTTTGCATCCAGGCGATACTGGGCATCGGCTACAGCTTTTTATCGGGCACTCATACCGCCATGCTGTACGATTCCCTTCTTGCCTGCGGCAAGGAATCCAGATACCGCAAATGGGAAAGCCGAAGGCAGGCTTTTTCGTTTTACGCCATCGCAGCGGGATGCATCGCCGGCGGATTTCTTTATTCCCAGAACCGGTTTCTGCCTCTGTTATGCGTTATCGCCGCGCAGGCGGCGGCGTTGGGCGCCGTGCTGCTCATGGACGAACCGGAGCGCCATAAACGCAGAGGCGGCAAGCATCCGGTCGCCGACATTCTTGCCACCGCCAAATACGCCCTGCAGGGGCATGCGGAGGTCGGCTTCCTGATTGCGGGGTCGGCGCTTTTGTTCTGTTCGACCCAGCTTATGCTGTGGTCGCAACAGCCTTATTTCATCGAACTCCATGTGCCGGAATCCGCATTCGGGCTTCTGGTGGCCGGCAGTTTCTGGATGGGCGGGCTGGCGAGCCATCTTTCGCCGCGCCTTACCCGGGCCTACCGGACACTGCCCCTGCTGTCCTTCGCCTTCGCCGCGGCGGCTTTCATTTGTTTTGGCGCGGCCCTGTCGGGCGGGCTGCCCGGAATTTTCCTGATCATGCTCGGCGGCAGCGCCGTCATGGGCATGGTGTCGCCGCGCGTGAACGACGCGATCAACCGCCGCGTCGGGCCGTCGCGCCGGGCGACCATTCTTTCCACCCACAGCTTCATGATGTCCCTCCTGTTCGTGCCGGCCAGCGTCCTGCTGGGACTGGTGGCGGGGCATTGGGATATCCGCGCGGCGCTGATTGTGCTGGCGGCCTGGTCGGGCGTCGCCGGACTCGGGCTCGCCGGCTGGAATCATAAAAGGCGGCTCCGGTTATGACGGCATCGACGCTTGTCTGGCTGCGGCAGGATTTGCGCCTTGGGGATAATCCGGCGCTGCACTGGGCGGCGGGGCGCGGCGCGGTGATCCCGGTTTATGTTTTCGATGACAAAGACCCGTATACGCCGGGCGGCGCGGCGAAATGGTGGCTGCAGGAAGCCTTGCAGGATCTTGCCGGGCAGTTCGAAAGAACCGGGGTGCCGCTGATCCTGCGGCGCGGCGATGCCGAAAAACTTATTCCGGCTCTCGCCCGCGAATCCGGCGCGGACGCCGTGGCGTGGAACCGGTGTTGCGAACCGCATGCCCGCCGGCGCGATGAAAATATCGCGGCGATACTGGAACAAAACAACATCCAAGTGCATATCGCCAATGGCGGCCTGCTTTTCGCACCCGAACACATCCGTACCCGCAGCGGCACGCCCTTCAGGGTTTATACGCCTTTCGCGCGCGCCTGTTTCGCGGCGCCGCCGCCCGGCGAAAGCCTGCCGGCGCCGAAAAAACTTCGGCCCGGCAAAAAAATCCCCGGCGACCGGCTGACGGACTGGCGACTTGTTCCTGCCGGGGCGCGCTGGACAGAGGGTCTCGCCGAAGCCTGGACGTCCGGCGAAACGGCGGCGCAGAAGCAGCTCAAGCAGTTTCTGCAGAACAATA
>JBFWTA010000080.1:0-9368 GCA_050248075.1 Bdellovibrionales bacterium
TCCGGAACTTCTGCTGGCGCCCACGCGCGGCGACAAGGCGCGGCTGGCACTGGCGGAACGGGCGGCGGAACGCGGCCTTATCTCGGCTCATGAGTTGGGCCAGGCTTAACTCATGAGTTGGGCCAGGCTTATGCCGCCGCCGTTTTCACGGAACAGCAGCGTGCCGGCACGCCGGAAAAAGGACCGCGCCTGCGCGCCATGCTTTATCAGGCGGCGCTGGCCGAAAAGCTGCCGACCCGGCGTTACGATACGGCGGTCAGCTTCATCGAGAGTCTGGGATCCGTCCCGGTCGGCCGCATCATGGCGGCAACTCTGCTGGCGATGCTGGGCGACGCGAAAGCAACGAGCGAACGTCTCGCCCATGCCCCTTTATTTGCGCGTCTCCATCTTCTCGCCGGCGACGCCAAGGAGGCCGCTCCCTGGATCGCCCTGACCCGCCAGGCGGCCGCCGGTTCGGCCAAAGGAATGTCGAACTGGTTGGAGATATGGCCTTATGTCGCCCTGTCCGGAACCGAAAACGAAACCGACTACGCGCCGAATCTCGGCAAATGGCTTGACGCCGGTCTCAAGGATGCCGACCATGAAAGGCGCGAACGGGCCGGCGATATTCTTCTGCTGTTCGATGCGGCGGGACTTGCGGTACCCAACAAGGAGTGGGCGCGCGTGACAGAGATGCCGACAGGCGAAAAGAAAAGCCTGCCGCCTTCGGCCCTTTTGCTCGAGCGCCTGCGGATGGCGGGCGAGAACGGGCGGCAGGGCGAGGTTGTACTTCTGTCCCTGGCGCTGGCGGGCAGCGAAACGCCGCAGCTGCAGATGCTTACCGCCGTTACGGCCATTCGGGCGCTCCGCCTTGCCGGCTTGTCCGCGGATGCCCTGGCCCTGGCGCGTGAAACAGCCTCGCCCCTTTTGCTCCCGGCGGCGGCAAAACCCTGATGCCGAGGCATGCCGCCAGCATCAAGACGAAAAAAACGGGCGGCGCCGCAAAGGATATGCCGCCCCCCGGTCCGCACACTTTGTCCCGGATCGAATCTTTTCTCGAAATGCTGACGGCGGAACGCAACGCCGCCGTCAATACGCGGCTGGCCTATGGCCGCGACCTTACGGACGCGGCGGTTTTCCTTGCGGCCCGCAAAATCGAATTGCCGGATGCCGGCGAAGACGATTTGCGCGCTTACCTGGAATCACTGGACGCCGCCGCGGCACGCACCCTCGCGCGCCGGCTGTCGGCGCTGCGCCAGTTTTTCCGTTTTCTCTGTTCCGAACAGCATCGCAAGGACGACCCGAGCCGCGCCATCGATGCGCCCAAACTCGGACGCATCCTGCCGAAATATCTGAGCGAGGAAGAAGTCGCCCGGCTTCTGAAAGTCGTTCATCATATCCACGGTTTCGAGGGCGCGCGCCTGCGGGCCATGCTGGAATTGCTCTATGCCTCCGGCCTGCGCGTCAGCGAATTGATGGGGTTGCCCCTCGGCGCGCTAAAATACGAACAGGGCGTCGTGCAGGTGCGGGGCAAAGGCAACAAGGAACGCATCGTTCCCTTGGGCGAACCGGCGATCAAGGCGGTGAAGGCCTGGCTGCCCTACCGCAAGCTCATGCTGAGCGAAGGCGATTATTCGCATTACCTGTTTCCGTCGCGTCACGGCGGCCATGCCACGCCGCTTACGCGGCAGAGATTTTTTCAGCTGCTAAAAGACATAGCGGTGAAGGCGGGCATCAATCCTTCGCGGCTGAGCCCGCATGTGCTGCGGCATGCCTTCGCCACGCATCTCATCGAACGCGGCGCCGATCTGCGCAGCGTCCAGACTATGCTCGGTCACGCGGATATCGCCACCACCCAGATTTACACGCATGTCGCGCCGGACCGGCTGGTCAGGACGGTCGCGAAACATCATCCTCTCGGCAAAGCGAAACCCGTTTCGAAAAAACAGGATTAATGCGGAATTTCTGGTCTTGGTCGTTCGAAAGGCCAAATGCTGCATGGCGGTTATGAAGCGGCTGCAAATCGTGCCATCTCGCCGCTGGCCGCCGTAAAAAAAACCGCTTAGAATAAGATGCCCTGTCCGCCCAGCCCTTGGAGGAATCCATGCTGAAATCACATCTCGTTTGTTTTGGTGTATTAGCCCTGCTTATGGCCGGACCGGCTTATGCCGAACCCGCTACCGGTAATCCGGGCGCGGCTTCGCCGGCTGCGAATCAGCTCCAGCCAACGCATGGCAAAAACAGCGGATCGCGCAGACGCGATCCCGCTGACCTCAATCGCCGGGCCAGAAAGCAAAAATCGGCGGAGGAAATACGGGCCCGACGCGCCGCGCAGGACCGGAGCCGCAAGGCCATGCGTGCGAAACAGCTGGACGCCGCACCGGACAATGCCGATGCACGCTGACAGACGGCATTAACGGTGACACAGGCCCGGCATCCCGTGCCGGGCTTTTTCATTTGATTTTAACGGCAAAAAAGGTTTGATCGTGCCTCATTGCAAGGACGGCGCATGGTTAACTTCGCTTTTGACATTACTGCCACGGATGGAAACGCCCGCCGCGGCCGCGTGACGACGGCGCATGGAAGTTTCGAAACGCCCGCTTTCGCCGCTACGGCGACGGCCGCGACCGTCAAGGCCCTGCCGCCGGAATCGGCGCGCGCGACAGGGGCCGAGCTGGCCTTGTGCAACACCTATCATCTCATGCTGCGTCCGGGCGCCGAACGCATGGCGCGGCTGGGCGGCTTGCATAAATTCATGAACTGGCCGGGACCGATCCTGACCGATTCCGGCGGCTATCAGGTGATGTCCCTTTCCAAACTGCGCGACATCGACGAGGAAAGCGTCACATTCCGTTCTCATCTCGACGGCAGTCCCTACCGGCTCACGCCGGAAAGCGCCATGCAGATCCAGCATCAGCTGGATGCCGACATCACGATGTGCCTCGACGAATGCACGCCGCATTCCGCAACCGAAGAACAGACCGCAATGTCCATGCGCATGTCCATGCGCTGGGCGGCACGCTGCAGGGAAGCGTTCAAGGCCCGTGACGGCTACGCCCTGTTCGGCATCAATCAAGGCGGCGTGTACCCGGAACTGCGCGCGGAATCCGCCGCCGCCCTCAAAGCCGCCGGTTTCGACGGTTACGCCATTGGCGGTCTTGCGGTCGGCGAGGGACAGGAAACAATGTTCCGTATTCTCGACGCAACCATACCGCTCCTGCCCGCCAACCGGCCGCATTATCTTATGGGCGTCGGCAAGCCCTCGGATATCGTCGGCGCCGTGATGCGGGGCATCGATATGTTCGATTGCGTGATGCCGACGCGTTCCGGCCGCACCGGCCAGGCTTTCACCCGGCGCGGCACCGTCAATATCCGCAACGCCCGCCATCTGGAGGACCCGCGCCCGCTGGATGCGGAATGCGCCTGCCCTGCCTGCCGCACCGGTTCACGCGCCTATATTCACCATCTGTTCCGTTGCGAGGAAATGCTGGGCCCCACCCTCCTCACATGGCACAACTTGCAGTATTATCAGGACCTGATGAAAGAACTGCGCCAGGCGATCGAACAGAAACGCCTTGCGGCTTTTGCCGATGCCTTTGCCGCAAGGCAGGCCGAGGGAGATATCGAGGAGGCCGGACATGCGACATAAAACAGTGATGACTATAGCGCTTTGGGTTCTCATGGCTCTGCCCGCTTATGCGGTGGACGAAACGGACGCCGGCGACAAAACCCTGGGCGCGTCAGGCCTGCCGATTCCGCGTTTCGCTTCGCTCCGCGCCAGCGACGTCAATCTGCGCACCGGCCCCGGCACGCGTTATCCGATCGACTGGGTCCTCACGCATCAGGGGTTGCCCATTGAAATCGTCGCCGAATACGAAATGTGGCGCCGCGTGCGCGACGCGGAAGGCGATGAAGGCTGGGTGCACAAGAACGCGCTTTCGGGCAAACGCAGCGCCATCGTTTCCGGCAGCAGCCGGCAATTGCGCCGCGACCCGGATGCGAATGCGGCCGTGACCGCGCATCTTGAGCCCGGAGCCGTCGGCCAGATTCTTTCCTGCGCCCGGGACTGGTGCAAACTCAAATTTCAGGGAACCCGGGGATATTTGCAAAAGACCGAATTTTGGGGGGCTTATGAGGAGGAGACTTTCAATTAACCCTCCTGTGTTATAGTCCCGGACATGGCACCTTATCTGAACAACCGCCGCATCCTGCTTATTATTTCGGGCGGGATCGCCGCCTATAAAAGCCTCGAGCTTATCCGCCGCCTGCGCGATGCCGGCGCAAAGGTGCGCTGCATTCTGACTTCCGGCGGCGCGCAATTCGTGACGCCGCTGTCGGTTGCCGCCTTGTCCGAGGAACAGGTTTATAGCGATCTCTGGTCGCTCACCGATGAAAACCGTATGGGCCATATCCGGCTCGCGCGCGAAGCGGACCTTGTCGTGGTGGCGCCGGCCTCCGCCAATTTGATTGCCAGAATGGCGCAGGGCCTCGCCGACGATCTGGCCTCCACCGTTCTGCTCGCCACCGACAAGCCGGTGATAATCGCGCCCGCCATGAATGTCGTGATGTGGCAGAACCCGGCGACGCAGGCGAATGTCGCCACGATCCAGACGCGCGGCATAAGGCTGGTCGGCCCCGCCAGCGGCATGATGGCCTGCGGCGAAGAAGGCGAAGGCCGGATGATGGAACCGGCGGAAATTCTATCGGCGATCAGCCGGCATTTTTCTATCCCCGGCCCGCTTGCCGGGAAACGCGCTCTGGTAACGGCAGGCCCCACTTATGAGCCGCTCGATCCGGTGCGTTTCATCGGCAACCGTTCGTCGGGCAAACAGGGGTTTGCGATTGCCGAGGCGCTGCACGCCCAGGGCGCCGTGACCACGCTTGTCACAGGCCCCGCCCGCCTGCCCGATCCCGCCGGCATAAAAACCATCCGCGTCGAAACCGCCCGGGAAATGCTCGATGCCTGCGAAGCCGCCCTGCCGGCCGATATCGCCGTCTGCACGGCGGCCGTCGCGGATTGGCGGCCCGCCGAATTTTCACCCGAAAAAATGAAAAAGGGCACGGCGAAAACCGGCATCGAACTGGTCGAAAACCCCGATATCCTTGCGACGCTGGCCAAAGCCGGCAATCGCCGGCCTCGCCTGGTGATCGGCTTTGCCGCGGAAACCGGCGATGTCATCGAAAACGCCAAACGGAAATTTGGCCGGAAAAACTGCGACTGGATTCTGGCGAATGACGTGGCGGACGGAAAAGGCTTCGACGCCGGAGATAACGAAGTCGCTCTACTTAGGCGCGGCGCGAAGGGCGATGTGGCCGTAACGAACTGGCCGCGGCAGAGCAAGGAAGAAATCGCACGGCAGTTGGCCGGAGAAATCGCGGCCGTCTTCAAGACTGCCTGAAGACCGCCGGTCAGGCCGTCTTCAGGCAAATCCGAAACAATTCAAATATTACTGGTTGGAACCCGGAGCCGCGGAGGAGCTGTCGTCCTGGCTGCTGCCGGCGGCAGGCGAACCGGCCGGGGCGTTACCCGACGGCTGGGCATGCGAACCTGCACCATTCTTTTTGCCGGGAGCATAGTTCGAAGGCTTCACATGACCCTGGCCCGGCTTGCCTTCCCATGCCTGGGCATTGGGGGATGAGCCCGGCTGCGCGGCCTGCTTGCCGGCCGATGGCGGCGGCGGAACCTGACCATGCTTTATGCCGCCGGCGGGAGCCGAACCGGCTGCCTGCGCGGCGGTGCCGCCTTCGGCGGCTTCGGCTGACATCGCGGCTTCGGAAGCTGGTGAAGCGGAGGAAGCGGCGGCGGCATCATTCGCAGCCGGAGGATTGCCGGTCGGCGCGTTGGCCTGGGCAAAAGTCGGGAGCAGGACGATGGCGGAAAGAAGGGTCAGCGCTGTGAGACTGTTCTTCATGGCGGGATTCTCCTCAGAGGGGGATAGATCTTGCGAACCTAGGGCAACCGCCATTTCTGTCAATGAGCTTCTTGATCCCGCCTGAAAATAAAACTGGTGCGGCAACCGCCTTCTGCCTAAATTCCGACGAAATTGATCGGAGCAAAAACAGAATGAAAACATCGGTCGCCATCGCCGTATTGCCGCATGCGGAAAATCTCGGCCTGCCTTCCTATGCCACGCAACAGGCGGCTGGCATGGATCTATGCGCCGCCATTTCCGGTGATGTCGTTATCGAGCCCGGCAAGCGCGCGCTGGTTCCGACCGGCCTGACCATTGCCTTGCCCGAAGGCCACGAAGCCCAGATACGGCCGCGCTCCGGCCTGGCGCTCAAAAACGGGCTCACCGTTCTCAACAGCCCCGGCACGATCGACGCCGATTACCGCGGCGAAATTCAGGTGATTCTCGCCAATCTCGGCGCCGAGGCGTTCACGGTCGCCCGCGGCATGCGCATCGCCCAGATGGTGGTGGCACCTTATGCGCGCGTGGAATGGGAGGAAGTTTCATCCCTGCCCGAATCAGCGCGGGGCGCGGGCGGCTTCGGATCGACCGGCATCAAGGCGAAGGCGTAATCAGCCGGCCAGCAGGTTCCGGGTCGCCGCCGCGATATCCCTTTGCCTCAGCAGCGATTCCCCGACAAGGAAGCAATGAATGCCTACGGCACGCAACCGCGCGAGATCGCGCGGCGTCGACAACCCGCTTTCGCCGACCAGAAGGCGGTCGCGCGGCACCAGCGGCGCAAGTTCCTCGCTTACGCGCAGATCGGTTTCAAGCGATTTGAGATTACGGTTATTGATGCCGACCAGCCCCGAAGGCAGCGCCAGCGCCCGCTGAACCTCTTCCTTGTCGTGGGCCTCGATCAGAACATCCATGCCGTAATCGGTGGCGGCCTTATGCAGGGCGGCCGCCATCCTGTCGTCCACAGCCGCCATGATGACGAGGATACAATCCGCGCCCAAGGCCCGCGCCTCGGCCACCTGCCATACGTCCAGCATGAAATCCTTGCGCAGCACCGGCAGCTGCACCGCCGCGCGCGCCGCGATCAGGTCGTCGTTGCGCCCTTCGAAATAAGGCGTGTCGGTCAGCACCGAAAGGCAGGCGGCGCCCGAAGCTTCATAGGCCCGGGCGATATCCGCCGGCACAAAATCGGGACGGATGGGACCGGCCGAAGGCGACGCTTTTTTAATTTCGGCAATCAGCCCGATGCCGCCCGCCGCCATCCTGGCGCGCAGCGCCTTGGCGAAACCACGCACCGGCGGCGCGGCGCGGGCGTCCCTGTCCATTTCCGGAAACGGTTTTTCCCGCGCCCGTTTCGACACAAGCGCGCGTTTGTCGACGCAGATTTTTTCCAGCATGTCCGTCATGCGCGCAACCCTTTGGTGAGGCGCACCAGCGTATCGAGCGTATGCCGGGCCGCACCGCCATCGATGGCGTCCGCTGCCCGGGACATGCCGGTTTTCATGTCCTCGTATTTTCCCGCCACCGCGAGCGCGGCTGCCGTATTAACCAGCACGATGTCGCGATAGGGCCCCCTTTGCCCCTGCAGCAGGCGCTTTAACTCCTCCGCGTTCCGTTTCGCATCGCCGCCCTTGAGTTCGTCGAGCCGGACACGGGGAACGCCGAGCTGCTCCGGCGTCAGCGCAAAATGGCGCACGCAACCGCCGCGCAGTTCCACCGCATCGGTCGGCGCCGTCGTGGTGATCTCGTCCATTCCGTCCTGCCCATGCACAAGCCAGGCGGCGGTGCTGCCGAGCTGCTTCAGCACCTCCGCCATCGGACCCAGCCATTCGAGCTCGTACACGCCGATCAGATGCCGTTTCACGTTGGCGGGGTTGGTCAGCGGCCCGACCAGGTTGAAAATCGTCCGCATGCCGAGTTTGCGGCGCACATCCGCCACATGTTTCATGGCCGTATGATGACGCGGCGCGAACAGGAAACAGAGATTGGCTTCCTGCAGGCACTGCTCGAGAACGTCGAAATCGGCATCGAGATTCAAGCCCAGCGCCGCCAAAATATCCGACGAGCCCGAGCGGCTGGACGCGGCGCGGTTGCCGTGCTTCGCCACCGGCACGCCGCAGGCCGCGGTAACGATGGCGACCGCCGTCGAAATATTGAACGTGCCGTGATTATCGCCGCCGGTGCCGACGATATCGATCGTGCCGGGCGGCGCCTTGACGGTGATCATACGGCTGCGCATGGAAGCGACCGCGCCCAGCAGTTCGTCGACCGTTTCGCCTTTTTTGCAGAGATCGAGCAGGAAGGTGGCGATATCGGCGGGCGGTATCTCGCCGGTGAAGATCAGATCGAACGCCCCCTGCGCTTCGCCGAGCGTCAGATTATCGCCTTTGGCAAGTTTTTTAAGAACGGAGTCAAGCGGCATGAATCAGGCCCGGGCCTCGGCGAGAAAATTCCTGAGCAGCGCATGGCCGTGTTCGGTGGCGATGCTTTCGGGATGAAACTGCACGCCATGTTGCGGCAACGATTTATGGCGCAACCCCATGACGATGCCGTCCCGGGTTTCCGCCGTGACGGCAAGCTCCGCCGGAAAATTTTCTTTCGCGACGATCAGCGAGTGATAGCGCGTGGCGGTAAAGGGCGAGGGCAAGCCCCGGAACACGCTTTCGCCCTGATGAAAAATCTCGCTGACCTTGCCGTGCATCGGCAGGGGCGCGCGCACCACCCGGCCGCCGAAGACCTGCCCCATCGCCTGATGGCCGAGGCATACGCCGAGCACGGGAATTTTTTCCGCCGCCGCCAGTTTAATGACATCAAGGCAAATTCCCGCCTCGTTCGGTGTGCAGGGTCCCGGCGACAGCACGATATGGCCGGGCTTGAGGGCAATCGCCGCCGCTGCCGTCAGCGCGTCGTTGCGGCGCACATCCACCTCCGCCCCCAGTTCGCCCAGGTAATGCGCGAGGTTGTAGGTGAAACTGTCGTAGTTATCGATCAGCAGCAGCATGAGACGTTAAATTAAGTTCAAAGTGCGTAACTCTTATAGTATGGGTGGAGTACACGGACTTGTTCAATGAAAAAATCCAGATTTTTTAAGGGCCTCTGGCTGCTCGTCATCCTGGCCGCCGGGGGACTTGCCCTATGGGCTTCGCTGACGCCGCCGCCGATCCGCGAAGTGCCGCCGCGCATACGCGTGGCCGTACGGCCGCCGCCGGTCGCTACAACAGGGGACGTCGCCGCCGCGCCGCCCCATGAATTCCCCCTCCCGGAGCCGCCGGCCGGAGCGGCCGTACCGGCGCTCCCCGAAAACACGACGGCTAAAGTCGCGACCCTCAGCATACCCGTCGTGCCGCCGCCGCCCGGTCTGCCGGCCGGCCACAATCCGCAGATAGCCATCGTCAACGACGATTTGGGCGTGAGCCAGAGCGGCAGCCGTCGCGCGATTAATCTTCCGGGTTTCGTCACCCACACGTTCCTGCCTAAAGC
>JBFWTA010000081.1:0-9334 GCA_050248075.1 Bdellovibrionales bacterium
ATGTGCTGGTTGCGCCGCAGATCGCCGGCACGCTGGAAACCTTGAATGTTGCGCGCGGGCAGACGGTGCATAAAGGGGAATTGCTCTTTACGCTCGAACATGCCGACGAAACGGCGGCGCTCTCACAGGCGAAAGCGGAAGCCGAGCGCGCCCGGTCGACTTTGGCGGATCTGACCAAGGGCAAGCGGCCCACCGAACTCGATACCCTTGTGGCCTTACGGGATCAGGCGGCGGCCGAGCTTGATCTGGCCGCGCTTAATTTTGAGAGAGATCAGAAACAATACAAAGTAAACGCCGTCAGCAAGGCCGTTCTCGATGCCGACAAGGCGGCGCTGGAACAGGCGCGGGCGCGGCTGGCGCAAACGGAGGCGGATGTCGCGACCGGCAGGCTCAGCACGGGACGCGAGGATGCGGTGCGCGCCGCGGAAGCCGATGTCGCCGCCAACGAAGCCGCCGTTGCGGGCGCGCAGTGGAAGCTGGATCAGAAAACGCTGGAAGCCCCGGCGGATGCATTTGTGTTCGACACGCTGTTTCGCCCTGGCGAATATGTGGCGGCGGGACAGCCGGTAGTTTCGCTGCTCCCCGCGCCGAATATCCGGGCGCGTTTCTTTGTGCCGGAACCAAAGCTGGCGACGGTGCCGGCCGGCACGGCGGTAAAAATACATTGCAACGGATGCCCGCAGGAAATCCCGGCGCATGTGACCTATGTTTCGCCACAGGCGGAATACAGCCCGCCCGAATTGTATAACCGCGATAACCGCGCGCGGCTGCTTTATATGATCGAAGCGACGCCGGACGAGCATCCGGAGCTGGTGCATCCGGGCCAGCCGGTCGATGTGCTGGTCGGCGGGAAAGAATGAACGCGCCCGACGCCAGCGGTATGGCTATTTCCGTTCACGGCCTTACCAAAAGTTTCGGCGCGAGGGAAGTCGTGCATGATTGTTCCATCGATGTCCCTTATGGGACGATCTACGGATTTCTCGGTCCCAACGGCACCGGCAAGACGACTACTATCCGCATGTTATGCGGCCTGCTTACGCCGGACGGCGGGGAGGGAACATGTCTCGGCTATGACATCCGCACGCAATCCGCGCTTATCAAACGGCAGACCGGTTATATGCCCCAGAAATTCGGGCTGTATGACGATTTGACGATCCGGGAAAATCTGGAATTCATCGCCCGGCTTTATGAAATGCCGAAGGCGAAAGAGGTCGCGACGGAAGCTCTGCACCGCTTGGGTCTGGAGCACCGGCAAAAGCAGCTGGCGGGACAATTGTCGGGCGGCTGGAAACAGCGTCTGGCGCTGGCGGCCTGCATTATTCATCAACCGAAACTTTTGCTGCTGGACGAGCCGACGGCGGGTGTGGACCCCAAGGCGCGTCGGGAGTTCTGGGACGAAATTCACGCCTTTGCCGCGCAGGGCGTGACGGTTCTCGTGAGCACGCATTATATGGACGAGGCGGAACGGTGCCATCTGATCGGCTATCTGCTGAACGGCCGGCTGCTGGTGCATGGGCGGGTGCCGGATATCGTCGCGAAATCGGGACTGGCGACGTGGCGCGTCATCACGGACGATCCGGCGGGCATCATGCGAAAACTGCAAGGCCGGCCGGGCGTCGAGATGATCACGAGCTTCGGCACGCAGCTGCATGTGGCCGGCACCGATGCGGATGCGCTTACGCACACGATCGCGGAGCTTATTGCAAGCGGCCAGGCGCAGGCCGAGCCGATGATGCCCTCGCTGGAGGATATTTTTATTCATACCATGACACGGTCGCAGATGGTGGCGAACTGATGGGTCTGCGGTTTTCACCCGGGCGCATGCGGGCGCTGATCATCAAGGAATTCATCCAGATCCTGCGCGACCGCTCGACCTTCGGCATGATTTTCATGATGCCGATCATCCAGCTTCTGCTTTACGGCTACGCGATCAACACCAATCCCCGCATGCTGCCGACGGCGCTGGTGACGGCCGACAATTCGGTTTACGTGCGCAGCATCGTCACGGCGCTGCAGAACACGCAATATTTCAGGATTGTCGCCCAGCCGCGGACTCAGGATGAAGCCGAAGACCTGATGGCCAAAGGGCAGGTACAGTTTATCATCGATATTCCCCAGCAGTTCTCGCGACAACTGCTGCGCGGCGAACGGCCGGCGATGCTGCTGGTCGCGGATGCAACCGACCCCGTCGCCATCGGCAACGCGCTTTCGTCGCTTGGCCGGGTGCAGCAGACGGCGCTGAGCCGCGATCTGCCGGCAAGCCTCGGCCAGCTTCAGCCGCGCGCCCCGCCATTCGAGATACGCGTGCATAACCGGTACAACCCGGAAGGGCTGACCTCGTACAATATCGTGCCGGGGCTGATCGCGCTGTTGCTGAACATGACGCTCATTTCGATGACGGCCGTTGCGATCACGCGCGAGCGCGAGCGGGGGACTTTGGAAAACCTGCTGGCCACGCCCGCGCGGCCTTTCGAGGTGATGATCGGCAAGATCGCGCCTTTCATCATCATCGCCTATCTGCAGACCTTCGTCATCCTCGGCGTTGCCTGGGCGCTATTCGATCTGCCGATCGAAGGCAGCCTCCTGCTGCTCGCCCTGGCATTGGGTGTCTATATCGTCGCCAATCTCGGCATCGGTTTCACGATCTCCACCTTCGCGACGACGCAGATGCAGGCGATGCAGATAACGTTTTTCTATTTCATGCCGTCGCTGCTGCTGTCCGGCTTTCTGTTTCCTTTCCGCGGCATGCCGCAATGGGCGCAGATAATCGGCAATATTTTTCCCATGACGCATGCCGTGCGCATCATCCGCGGCGTCGTGCTGAAAGGCATCGCCGCCGGCGACGTGTGGGTCGATACCTGGCCGATGCTGATTTTCATGGTGTTCATCGGCGTTCTGGCGCTCAAGCGCTATCGCGAAACCATCGACTGACGCATACGGACGAATGGTTTTGTCTAACCGGAATTTAATCGTTCGGCGGCAAGCTGCGTTTTCCCGCCCAGCCACACGGATGTTTCCGGTCATGCGCCGACTGTTCCGCTTTTTCCAGGCAGCCCTTTCGCTGCGCCTCGTCATGAAAATGATGGCGATCGCCGCCGTCACGGTTTCCGCCATGGTCGTCCATGTGGCGCAAACCGCGACCGGCGCGCATCGCATGGTAACGGCCGAGGATTTCCGCCTTGTCATCATGGTGGGAATCGAGATGCTGATCCTCGTCGCGCTCGTCTATGTGTTTCTGCATTACAATGTATTGCGTCCGGTGCTTTCCATCCGCAGCACGCTCAAGCGCCGGTCGGCGGGCGATCATGCCGCCTATGCGCGCGTCATGGCGCAGGACGAAATCGGACGCACCGCGGAAACGCTCAATGCCATGCTTACCGCTGTTTCGGCCGACAAGAAGCGGCTGTGCACCTACGCGCATCAGCTGGAAGACAAAAAGCTCGAGCTGGAAATCGCCAATGTCGTCGTGGAACGCGCCACGCGCTTGAAAAGCGAATTCCTGGCCAATATGAGCCATGAAATCCGCACGCCCATGAATGGCATCATCGGCATGACCGAGCTTCTGCTGGAAACGCCGCTTACGCCGAAGCAGAAAGGCTATGCGGGTACCGTCATCCGTTCGGCCGAGGCGTTGCTGGAGATCATCAACGATATTCTGGATCTGTCGAAAATCGAATCCGGCAAGCTGGAACTGGAACCGATAGCCTTTAATCTGGGCGATGTTCTGGAAGACGTCGTCCGGCTCTTCCAAGCCAAGGCGCGCAAGAAGGGTATCGAGCTTTTTATGCATTACGCGCCGGGCACGCCGCGCCATGTCATAGGCGATCCGGGGCGCATCCGGCAGATCGTCTCCAACCTGGTCGGCAATGCCGTAAAATTCACCGACGAGGGCCGGGTGCTGCTCGCCGCCGGGCTGGACGAAACGGCGGCGGCCGGCGACGGACAGATGTTCTTCATATCCGTCGCCGATACCGGCATCGGCATACCGCTGCACGCGCAGGAATCGATATTCGATAAATTCAGCCAGGCCAACACGTCGACGGCCCGCAAATTCGGCGGCACCGGCCTTGGCCTTGCCATCACCCGGCAACTGGCGGAAAAGATGGGCGGTGCGATTACCGTCGAAAGCGAGCCGCAAAAAGGCTCCGTCTTCCGTGTCAGCATCAACCTCAAGCCGGCCGAGAATGCGCAGGCCGCCGAGCCTCATCCCGATATCGTCAAGGGGCGGAACGGTTCCGTTGCCGTGCCGCCGGCCGATCCCGCCCTTCATTTCCATGGCGCTAAAATCCTTGTCGTGGAGGACAATATCATCAACCGGGAACTGGCGGCGGAAATGCTGGCTCTGCTCGGATGCACAAGCCTGGTGGCCGGTGGCGGACGGCAGGCGCTGGAAATTCTCATCGCGCCGAACGATATCAAGCTTGTCCTGATGGATTGCCAGATGCCAGAAATGGACGGTTTCGAAGCCACCCGCGTCATACGCAATCTGCAGGCGGAAGGCGGCATCGGGCGCATTCCCGTCATTGCCCTTACCGCCAATGCCATGAAGGGCGACCGGGAACGCTGCCTCAAGGCCGGGATGGACGATTATCTTACAAAGCCGATGCGCATGGAGGCCTTGCGCGAAATGCTCGCCAGATGGCTCGGCCGGTTCCACGTGCACAGCGAGGTATCTGCGGATGGAAACATGCCTGCCGCCGCTTATCTGGACGAAGACGTCTTGCAGGAAGTGCGCGGCACGCTGGGACCGAAATTTCCGGCCTTGCTTCAGCAGTACTTCAAAGATGTCGATAGCCGGCTGGTCAGCATCGCGGCTTCGGTATCCGGCAGCGGTGATATGGCAGGAATTTTGCTGCATGCGCATTCCATCAAGTCTTCCAGCGCCCATCTTGGCGCCTCCTGCCTTGCGGGTATTGCCGAGAGAATGGAAAACTGCGCACGGGCGCCGGAAGGCGCCCCCGCCGATTTTGCCGGGTTGCTCGCCGATTTAAAAACGGCCTTTGCCGTAACCCGCGAGCGAATCGACGCCCTCGAAGGCGCCCGGTCCGGGACCGGAGACGGGACCAATTTATCGTGCTAATACCCGGTTCCGTTATTCTGTCATGGAGCACCGAACATGTCCGCCATCGAGACCAAGCTTGCCGAACTCGGCATTATCCTGCCCGCGCCGTCAACGCCGGTTGCGGCCTATGTGCCTTATGTAATGACGGGAAATCTGGTTTTCATTTCCGGGCAATTGCCGATGGAAGACGGAAAGGTGAAATTCACCGGCGCGCTCGGCAAGGATGTCGACATGGAAACCGGCAAACAGGCCGCGCGGCTCTGCGCCCTCAATCTTCTTGCCCATCTTAAAAATGCCTGCGGCGGAAACCTGGACCGGGTGCAGGCCTGCGTCAAGCTGGGCGGCTTCATTGCCTCCGCCGATACTTTTTACGAACACCCCCAGGTCATGAACGGCGCGTCGGAACTTGTTCAGCAGGTGTTCGGCGATCTGGGCCGTCACAGCCGCGTGGCGGTGGGCGTTCCGGTTCTGCCGCGCAACGCCGCGGTCGAAGTGGAAGGGATTTTCGCCATCAAGTGATTGTTCTTATGCGCCGCAAAAGCGAATGAACAGGTCAGGTAAGGTTTTGCGGCAAACTCCCGCCCCTGGGGCGGGGCGGAGGGCATAAAAAGGCGGGATGTCCGTTTCAAGAAAATTGCCCGGGATTCCGTTCTTCCGCGGATGCCGGCGCGCCCCTGTTTTTGTTGTAGCCCGCTCCTGACCTTTATCCAGGGCGCGAAGGCCGACCGGCCCGGTTTCGTCAATGAAAGCCATAAATAACGCGGCTTGATCGGTCCCCGTTTTATCTGCTATTTCCATGCCCAGTGCGGTCGTGGCGGAACTGGTAGACGCGCCAGCTTGAGGTGCTGGTGGGGGAAACCTCTTGGAAGTTCGAGTCTTCTCGACCGCACCATTTTCCAAAACCAAATTTTAAATCAGCCTACGACCCCGTCCGCATCCTGGGCACATTCATTCTTTGTTGCGCCGATCCTTCTTCCGACGACATGCGGGCCATTTCTTCCTCGATGAGGGAGGTATAGTCCTGCATCGGTTCTTCCTGGGCCGGGCGCTGGTTTTCCGGGCGGCTGCCCTGGGCGAATTTTTTCACGATATTCCACAAAGGCTGCGCCGGAGGTGCCGGGCTGGTATTTTGCGGCGTCGGCGTATTCGCATAGGGCGCGTCGTCCGGATAGCTGTCGATGGGCGGTTCCGGCGGTTCGGGCGGGGCGGTGAAGGCGGGCGGCGGCTGCGGGCGCGGCGGGGCGCCGGCGCTGTTGCCGGGGCGCCGGCCGGTTTGCTCGATCCGGGCGAGCTTCGGCAGAACTTCTTCGATATGGTCGATAAGGGTCTGCAGCGCCTGGCGCTTGTTCGACGTTTCGGAACGCGGCTCGTTGCCGGGGCCGGATGACGGGTTGTAATAGGCGGCGTAATCGCTGGCCTGGCCGTAGATCGAGGCGATCTGGCGCGCCAGCGTGGCGCCGAGCCAGCCGAGTTTCCCGACATAGGCTTGATAAAGCGTGGACCGTATGCGCGGCCAGCCCGTCTTGTCGCTTTCGCCCCATGTGCGCAGGCGGCCCTGGCATACCGCGCGGGCGGCCAGTAATTCGCCGCGCAGCGCGGCGGCGATTGCCTTCATTTCGTCGCGTCTGTCGCGGCGGCGTTCGAGCATGAGCGCCGTCATGATGCCGAATGCGGTGAAAAGAATGACAAGGCCGGTGATGAACAATTGGTACCTCTCGAAAAGGCCGGCCGTCGGCGGGGCCGTTTCCGTCGGCATGATGAGCGGAACCGCGGGTTTGACCGGATTGACGATCGCCGCCGGCGCAAGCGGCGCGATGGCCGGCGGCGACAGCGACAGCACCGACGGCATGACCAGAGCGCTTTCCAGCTTTTCGTTCTTGCCGACGGTTACCGTCTTTTCGTCCTTTTTGATTTCCGAGGGCAGCGGCGGAACATTCGGGTTATCGGTTTTTGCCGTCGGCGCCGGGGACGCCGCCGGCACGGCGGCGGCAGGCGGCGGCGGAGCGGCGGACCACAGGCCGATCTTCTGCGACTGCGCGGCCTGTTCGGCAGCGAGATAGGAGGGAGCCAGTTCCGTCGGCTGCAGGCTGCCGCGCGCCGATACCGCGAGGCCGCGCTTGAGCAGTTCGAAGGCGAGATCGATTTTGGTATTGGCCGTGGAGCAGGTGGCCAGAAACCGCCCGTCGCTGTCGCGGTCCCGAACCCGGCAATCGACATTCTGGCCCTGTACCATCTCGTCCAGGGCGGCGCGGGCCTGCGGGCCGTAGGAGGCCGAAAGCTGTGGCGGAACAACGCCGAACAGGCGCAGCTTGAAGTCGTTTATCTGCAGGCGGTCGCCGTCGATGATCGTGGCGGGACCCGACACCTCGCGCGATTCCAGATGGGCTTTGCCCGGCAAGGCCTCGCGCTTGACCGGTGTGCGCGGCGCTTTTTGCGGCGGCGGCATGACTTGCGCCAGGCCGGGCGTGGCCAGCGACAGCAGGAGCGCGGAAAGGACCAGACCTTTCATATCCAAGCCAAAACCACCGATACGTTTCATGTCACAACCTTTGGCAAATTCAAATCGGCCAGAACGGCCTTTTTACCTGAAACCCGACGCCATGGCGATGACCGTCTCGATTTCGGCGATGGCCTGCGCCACCGCCTGGCCGATCAGATCCATGCGGGCCACCTGTTCGATGCGGGGGGCGGCCGCCTCCAGCTCATGATCGCTTAATATATGACGGAACAAACCGCAAGCATTCGCAAGCGCCACCAGCATAATATCGTGCGGCGTGGGAATATCGTCGCGCAAAATGACTCCCAGAATGCGCAATTTTACTTCGCGCTGTTCTTTCTGGTCGATAATCGGATAGCGGCGGGTCCCGAACATCCACAGGATTTTCTTGTCCTCGCGGCGTAGGATGCCCAGCGCTTCCAAATGCCGCAGGGCCTGTTCCTGCAGGTTTTCGCCCATATTCGAGATGTCGTGCAGCCAGGCTGCGATGGGCCGCGGCGTCAGCACCGGCGCCATGGACATGATCTGCAGCACGGGGTCGAGAATCGGGTTGTCGGTCGGTTGCGCGTCGGTCACGAACATGTCGCGCAGGTCGTTATCGATCCGGCGCAGCAGCGTGAGGTCCATAAGGACGGCGGCGGCGATCGAGCTGTCGAGCGTGCTGCGCGGCAGCGGATAGAATTGCCCCGCGCTGTCGTCCAGCGCCAGAAGCAGGAATTCTTCGGCAATCGTCAGGGGCGGATGAGGGACGGCGCTCACATTTCAACCGTGGAAAGGGCGGGGGTTACGCGGCCAGGGCGGCGGTGGCTTCGTCTTGATCGGCGAAGACGGGAATAATGCGGTCGATGCCGGTGGCGCGGAACATGGCCTCGACCTGCGGCTGCAGATGACAGACGGCAAGCGTGCCTTCGGCTTGCTGCATGGCGCGCGCGATGGCGATAAGCGCGCGGGTGCCCGCGCCGGTGATATAATGAAGGTCGCGGCAGTCCAGGATCATGCGCCGCGCGCCGCTCTGGATACACAGCAGGGCATCTTCTTCGATAAGAGGGGAGGTTCCGTCGTCAAGCCGGCCGGTAATATCCATGACATCCGGCCCGGACGGGGTCCAGGTCTCGGCCAAGGCTGCGTTCTGCATGTCCGGCTCCCTCGCAGGGGTCACTCGGCACATTCAAAACCTTTTCGGGGCAATGTGCAACAGGCAGGATATTAAGGCGCATAATTCGGCTTTGCGCAAAGCCCCCAGCTGATCGACCTCTGTCTTCGCGGGGTGATGAAGGCATGGAGTTCTTTGTTTAATGCTCTTTTTAAGAAAACCGTTCGAGCGGTTGGCAAACTGCCCGATAATCCCGAATGGCGTCCCCTGGTGGATGCATTTTGAACTCATTTTAGGGATCAGGTGTTGAATCTCCACAAGATTTTTCCCTTTAAGGTCTGACATCGGTTAGCAGTCAAGCCTGTAGGGCTTGTAAACATCCTTCACCGCAGCACCATTTACCGGCCTACGCATTGTGTCTTCGTAAACAGTAGAAGTTCGAATCTTTGCTAATCGCGCACTTGCGCTATCCCACGCTTCAGATATTAGGCTTTCGACAATTGTACCTCGATCTCTTTGCAGAGATTCAATTTTCTCTCTCACTGTAGCAACGCGCGCCGGAGAAACGAGAGCAGGCAATGGACTCGACGCAATACGGCTATTAAGCCATCTTCCTGCGAGACCATTGGTTATTACGAATATTGCCGTTGCTAAGGCATCGAATTTCTTTTGAATCACTCCC
>JBFWTA010000082.1:0-9331 GCA_050248075.1 Bdellovibrionales bacterium
ATCCGAAGAACAAGAGGGCCAAATAATGCCGACACCTCCGCGCAAGCCGCCGACCACCACCCGCCTGCCCAGCCTGAAATCCGCGCTCAAGGAACGCGATCAGGCCGCAAAGGCCCCCGACGCCGCGCCTTCCGCCGCTTCCGGAACCTTCGCCGCGCCCGGCGAAGCGCCCAAGCGCGTGAAGGAGGTCGACCAGTGGGGCCGCGCCTATGCCTCGGGCAAGCGCAAGAACGCCATCGCCCGCGTGTGGCTCAAGCCCGGCAGCGGCAAGATCACCGTCAACGGCCGCGAGCTGAAGGTTTATTTCGCCCGTCCGGTTCTGCAGATGATGGTCAACCAGCCCTTCGGCGTTGCCAACCGCGCCAACCAGTTTGACGTGGAATGTCTGGTCGACGGCGGCGGATTGTCCGGCCAGGCCGGCGCCGTCAAGCACGGCATCTCGAAGGCCCTGACCTATTTCGAACCGGAACTGCGCGGCGTCCTCAAGGCCGCCAAGTTCCTGCGCCGCGACGCCCGCGTCGTCGAACGCAAGAAATACGGCCGCGTCAAGGCCCGCAAGCGGTTCCAGTACAGCAAGCGTTAAACCGCGAGTGCCGGCAGGGCCTCTCATCCTTCCCTACCGCGGCAAGCTGCCGAAAATCGACCCGCGCGCCTTTGTGGCGCCGGGAGCGGTGGTTATTGGCGATGTTGAAATCGGTCCCGACAGTTCCGTTTGGTTCGGTTGTGTGCTGCGCGGCGATGTCAATCATATCCGTATCGGCGCGCGCACGAATATTCAGGATGGCACGGTCATCCACACGGCCAGCGGCCTGCAGCCCGCGCGCATGGGAGCAGGAAGCAAAATACCCGAAGGCGGTTATCCCACGATCATCGGCGACGACGTCACGGTCGGCCACATGGCCTTGCTGCATGCCTGCACCGTCGCCAGTGGCGGTTTCGTGGGCATGAAGGCCGCCGTCATGGATGGCTGCGTGATCGAGGGCAAAGCCATGCTCGCCGCCGGCGCCTTGCTGACGCCCGGCAAGACGGTGCCGGCCGGCCAGCTATGGGCGGGCGCGCCCGCCAAACTTTTGCGCAACCTGACTGAAGCCGACATCTCGCAATTCGACCTTCGCGCCGGCCAGTACGCGGAACTCGGACGGGAATACCGGCAAGGCTTCTAGCTTTTACATCACCGCTCATCCGGCATGCCGGACCCGCCCGGCTTTACGATCAGCGAATAATGCCTGGCCGCATTCTGACGATCCATATTGCTGTACAGCCCTTGCCGGCTTCCATCGTTGATGAGAGCCGCCTGGTCGAGCAGGGCCGCGCGAAAGCTGTCCGGCAAATCCCTCGCCAGCAGAACGCGAATGGCATCCAGCATATGAATGGTTACGGCCGTGTTATGACGCGCCGCTTCGCGGATCTGGCTGAACATCTCATGAATAATTTCGGCATGCGACGGCCTTTTCGCGATAATGCGCAGACGATTATTTTTGTCGTAGCGGCGCGGGCCGGGGATTCGTCTCCCGGCAAGCTCGGCAATGCCTGCAGCCAGCCGGTCGATGCATGACATGGCGGTGAACGGATCGTTGATGCCGGGCGACAAGGCGCGTACCGCGACTTCCACCAGCTGATCGATGGCGAACTCGAAATCCTGCACGATCGTGCGCTGCGGGCCGAAATAAAAAGCGCCGAGAACGTGATCGGCCGTCAAATCGTCCTGCGGCTGCGGCCAGCATCTCGCCAGGACCGCCCCGTCAATAATAAATTGCCCCGGCCGATACTGGAATTCGAATGTCAGGTCGTGTTCCACCGCCATCCCGAACAGTTTTTCGCTGTCGATGGACTGCAGATAATTGCTTTGCGTCGCCTTGATATCGAAACTTTTCTGCCGGCCGAGGTCGGGCGGCAACTCGCGGACGGATTCTTCATCGGTATCCCGCGTATCCTGTCCCATTTTTTCGGGGTAAAGGCGCTCCATGGCCTCGCGAAACTCGTCGCCCACGCCGGCGATGACATGATTTGCCTGAATGGAATAGGCGATGTGGTGAATGAAATAAATCAGCACGCCCAGGCTTGTCAGCGCCAGCATAATGCTGCCCGCGATGGCCATCTGCGGCACGAACTCGTTTTCGCCTGTGCCGTTGACGCTTCGCAAGACCATCAGGCAATAGGCAAAGGTGGCGATGAACGTGCCCAGCACCATCTGATTGCCCCGGTCGCGGATGAAATTGCGCAGCAGCCTGGGCCCGAATTGCGACGACGCCAGTTGCAGCGTAACGATGGTGATGGAAAACGTTAGGCTGGCGATGGTGATCATCGAACTCGCCACGGTGGACAATAATGCGCGCGCGCCTTCGGGACCGCGCGCATAGCCTATCCCGCTATGGGCAAGCCAGTCGTTGCTTACGGATCTGTCGAACTGAAGCATGGCTATGGCCAGCACCAGCCCGCTTGCCACCATAAGGGACGGGATAAACCAGAAGCTGCCCCTCAGAAATTCCCAGATTTCAGCCAGATAAAGCCTCATTGCATCCTTCTAAATGTCCCCGCCGGCAGTGAGAAACCTATATACAGGTGCGACAACGTTCTGTAGGCGGCCCGTCGTCACATCCGCCCTTTCTTGCCTGTTTTGTGCAGGAAGTAGCCAGAAACAGGCTATAAATAAAAAATCTTAACCATATATTTTTGTTGATCTATATATCCATAAAGGTTATATTGACGACCGGAGCGCCCCCCTTGCGCCCGAACAGCAGACACAAAAAAAGCCGTCCACGCCGAAGCGGGACGGCTTTTGTGTTTAAGACCGGTCAGTGGCCGACCGAGATTTCGTTCACGGCCTGCAGCGCCACTTCGTGGCGGCCAAGCTTGGGATCGTAGTCGTTCAGTTCCGCAACCGACTGAATATTCATCTGGCGCAGGGCCGTCTTGATTTCTTCCTTGTTGGGGGTACCCGACTTGAGGTTACCGATCAAAAGGGCGTGCATCTTGCCCTGGTTATGGGCGATATGCGCCTTTTCCTGCGCGGTAAGGGGACGGTCGACATGTCCACTGGTTTCGCCGGCGGCAAGTTTGGCGAGATCGGACATCACGACGGGATGAAGCTTGACCTCTTCCCAGTTGCCATTGGCGCCCTGGCGAATGACCGTGGCGGGCGTTTTGCCGTTCGCGGCTTCATAGCGATGCGGCACGCAGTTGTCATAGCCGAGGCAGAAGCTGTAAGCGACCGACTTCTTGCTGCCGGCGGCAGAAGTGTTGCCGGTTGCCGTATCCTTGCGGCCCGGCGCATAGGTGGCGCCGGAGATCACGGCCATGCTGCCATCGGAAGGCGGTTTTGCCTTGCGCTTGGCGGTCTTGGTCGATTTGACGGAGGCCTTGCCGGATTCGCCGCGGGCGACCTTGCCTTGCGACGTGATGGCCGCGGATTTCTTTTTCTTCTTCGCGCCGTCCTTATGCGAAGCATGCTTTTTATGCTTTTTGGCGGCGGAAGAAGTTTTCGCGTGCGCCTTTTTCTTCTTTTTATTTTTGGCTTTCTTGGTTTCCGCTTTTTTCTTTTTTACCGGAGCGGCCTGCTCCGTTGCGGCGGGTTCCGCCGGTGTGACGGTGGATTCCGGCGCGGCCGTGGAGGCAGGTGTCGGCTGCGGCAAGGGCAATCCCTCGCTATGCACGACACGGGTCGTGGAAATGGATGGCTGTCCGATCACAAGATTGTGAATGCTTTGTGCCCGGCCGGGTGCTGAAACGAAAAAAGAGGTGGCGAGAAGGAGGGCTGCATAAAGTGTTTTTGTGTGTTTGCGCATGTTCCACCCTTGGGTTGTGGGGGCTGAGTGATTTCGGAGTAACAACGAATCACTCTATGATTCGGATTTCGCGAATTCAACTGCGAAATTATGGTAAATCTCTGACACCGAAACGATCAAGCTTGTTCCTTAAAAAAAGGCCCCGCAACGCTGGGTTGCGGGGCATGGAAACCTTAAATGGGGAAATACTTACCCGCTATTTCTTTTTATCGAGTGTTATAGCCACGAAACGAAGATCTTCCTTGCGGTTGATGAGCAAAAGAAGAGGCCGCCCATCCTTTTTGGCCTGCCTGACCTGCTCGCCAAGATCCTTGGGCGACTTCATGTCGTGCTGGGCGGCCTCGACAATGACATCGCCCGTTTCTATGCCCTGATCGGCAGCGATGCCATCCGGCGAAATGCTGGTAACAACCAGGCCCGCGATGTCTTTCTTGATGCCATAGCGGGTGCGCAGCGCATCGGTAAGCGTGGCGGCGCTCAGGCCAAGCTCGTCGACCTTCTCGGCACTGGGAACGGCGGGCTTTTCCTCTTCTTTTTTGTCCGGCGCGGTATCGGTGTCCTCATGCGAGGACAGCTCGCCAATCTTTACCTTAAGAGTTTTCATGGCCTTTTTACGAAACACGACCACATCGACGGTTTTGCCGACCTCGGTTTCCGCCACCATCAGGGGCAGGCGGCGCATTTCGCGCACCTCGCGGCCGTCGAAGGTGACGATAACATCGCCCGGCTGCAGTCCGCCTTCGGCGGCCGGACCGTCCGGGGTAACGCTGGAAACCAGCGCGCCGCGCGTGCGATCGAGCCCCAGGCTTTCGGCGATGTCCTGCGTGACCATCTGGATGCGTACGCCCAGCCAGCCGCGGCGGATATGGCCGTGATCTTTTAACTGTTCGACGACATTTTTAGCGAGGGACGACGGGATTGCGAAACCGATGCCGATCGAGCCGCCGGAGGGGGAGAAGATAGCCGTGTTCACGCCCACCACTTCGCCGTCCATGTTGAACATCGGCCCGCCCGAATTGCCCCGGTTGATCGAGGCGTCGGTCTGCAGGTATTCGTCGTAAGGGCCGGAATTGATATCGCGCGAGCGAGCGGAAATAATGCCCGCGGTAACCGTGCCGCCGAGGCCGTACGGGTCGCCGATGGCGATGATCCAGTCGCCGACGCGCAACTTGTCGCTGTCGCCGAAAGCCACGGCCGGCAGCGGGTTTTTACTTTTAACCTTTAGCAAAGCAAGATCGGTTTTCTTGTCCTTGCCGACCACCGTGGCCGAAAGGTTGGTGTCGTCCTGCAGAATGACGGTGATTTCATCGGCGTCCTGAATAACGTGGTAATTGGTAACGATATAGCCCGACGGGTCAATGATAAAACCCGACCCCAGCGACGTGGCCTTCTGCTTGCGGCCTTTTTGCTTTTCCATGAAATCTTTAAAAAATTCTTCGAAGGGCGAGCCCGGCGGAAGCTGCAGATCCGGCGGCAGTTCCGGCATGTCCTCATGCGTGATCGTCTGCGATGTCGAAATATTGACGACCGCCGGCAGCAGTTTTTCGGCGAGATCCGCGAAGCTGCCCGGAATGCTGCGCGCATGGGCGGGCGAGGCAATCAGGCAGAAGACGGCCAGGACAAAAAAAGCGGGGCGAAAGAAACGCAGCATGCGCGTGATCCTTTTTGATTTTTGGTGTACCGACAGCAAAGACCTGGGAAGTCTGAAGGGGGCATTCAAGGCAGGCAGTGGGGCCTTTTTATGGCAAATTAAACGCAATAAGTAAATCGCCGCCTAGCGTTCTACGAAGTTGAGATCGCGGGCAAAAGTTTCGGGCAGTTTCCACACGGCCAGCAGGGCCAGAACAAAGCCCACGCCGCCGACTATGGCGATACTGCCCAGCAGCCCCACCAAAGGCTTGAGGGCTGCGACGGAAAGCGTGTCGATGATGACCGAGGCGCGGACGAAATTCGAGACCGTGGAAACCGCGAGGGTGCGCAGATTGGTGCCGAAGCATTCGGCCGTAACCGTCAGGAACAGCCCCCAATAGCCGCAGAATACGCTGGCCAGCATAAGCAAGGCGTAGAAACCGTTGGCCGAAATGCCTTTGGCCAGCAGGATGCCACCCAGCGTTGCCGCCGCGCCGAGCATAAAAACCGCAATAACCGCCCGGCGGTTGCGAAAGACCTGGCTCAACAGCCCGCAACCGATGCCGCCGATGGTCTGGCCGACAAAGAAGCTGATGACGGAAGACGAAGCCTGAAGCGGCTCGCCGATGCCAAGGGCGACGCCGACTTCGGGCGAAAAAACCACGACGATGCCGATCATGAACCAGATCGGCACCGCGAGGGCAATACAGCCCAGATATTCCAAAAACCGTTTGGGTTTGTTGAAGAACATCCGGAAATGCCCACGCCTGACGCCGGGTTGCTTTTTGACTGTTTCGAACATGCCGGATTCATGAACCGAAATGCGCAAAAACAGGAGCATAAGCCCCATGCAGCCGCCGACCGCATAGGCCCAGCGCCAGTCCATGGCATTGGCCACCATGGAGCCGGCGATCGGCCCCATGGTGCCGCAAATGGCAATCAGGACCGTGGCATAGCTTCTGGTTTCCTTGGGAATGAGCTCGCTGGCCAGCGTGATGCCCGCACCGATTTCCCCGGCAAGCCCAAAACCGGCGACAAACCGCGCGGCGGCATATTGAGGAATGGTTTCGACAAAGGCATTGGCGATGTTGCCGAGCGAATAAAGAAGGATCGTGGCAAACAACACATATACGCGGCCTTTTTTGTCGCCCAGCATGCCCCAGACCAGGCCGCCGAGCAGCATGCCGGCCATCTGCCAGTTAAGAAGCATGGCGCCGACATCGGTAATTTCCTCGGGCGACAGCCCCAGGGCTTGCAGGCTGCGCACGCGCACGATGCCGAACAGCTGAATGTCGAACACATCGACAAAGTAACCGAGCGCCGCCACCAGAATGGTGAGATAGGTGCGGCGGGAGGCGGAAATATGCTGGATAGCGGCGCGCATGGGGCTGTTTATTGGTTATTGGCCTTAAAAGCTGGCCGGATGGTATAGTGCCGCCCCGTATTGTCAATAAAGGGTATGGGATGTCCGCCGTAACCGAGAAAGCCGTTTTCGAAAGCCTGAGCCGCATTCGCGGTCCGGATGGCCGGGACTTCGACGCCAGCACGATGGTTGCGGGGTTAACCGTAAAAGACCTGTCCGACGGGGCGATGGTCAGTTTTAGCATCGAGGTCGATCCGCGCAACGCGCAGGCTCTGGAACCGCTGCGAAAATCGGCCGAGGACGCCGTGAAGGCGATACCGGGGGTAATCGGCGCCACCGCCATTTTGACGGCACATAAGAACGCGCCGCAGATGCGCGGCAACCGGCCGGAAAAAAATCCTGTTACCGGCGTAAAGCATATTATCGCCGTAGCCTCGGGCAAGGGCGGCGTCGGCAAATCGACGACCGCCGTCAACCTTGCCGTGGCGCTCGCGGGGCAGGGGATCAAGACGGGCTTGCTGGACGCCGACATCTACGGCCCCTCCATCCCGCGCATGCTCGGACTCAAAGGCGAGCCGGTCATTCGGGATGACAGGAAATTTTATCCGATGGAGCGCTATGGCCTTGCGGTTATGTCGATGGGCTTTCTTGTGCCCGAAGACGCGCCGATGGTGTGGCGCGGCCCCATGGTCCATTCGGCGCTCACGCAACTATTCCGCGATGTCGCCTGGAATGCGAAGGGCGATCTGGATGTTCTGGTGCTCGACCTGCCGCCCGGCACCGGTGATGCACAGCTTACGATGGCGCAATCCGTGCCGCTCGCGGGCGCCGTTATCGTTTCGACGCCGCAAGACATTGCGTTGATCGACGCCCGCAAGGCCTTAGGCATGTTCAGGAAAGTCGATGTCCCCGTTCTTGGCATCATCGAAAACATGAGCTATTTCAAATGCCCCCATTGCGGCGAGCGCAGCGATATCTTCAGCCACGGCGGCGCAAGGCACGAGGCGGAAAAACTGGGCATACCGTTTCTGGGGGAAATACCGTTGGAGATTTCGATCCGTGAAGGCGGGGATGTGGGAAAACCGGTTGCTACTGAAACATCCGCATTGGGGGATGCATTTAGGGAAGTGGCAAAAAGGCTCTGGAACAAAATTAGAAAAGGCCCCTAGTGTTTCCGGCGCATTAAATGTTCATTAATATTTAATATTGCAAGGGATCAACCCATTGTATTTTTAATATAAAATGATCTCTGCAAAGTATAAATAGACCAAGAGGCAATGATTTATTAGTTTCGTAAAAATGCGCTATAGTTATTATCAATTTTTGGAGGAGATAAAAGCATGAGCGGTAATTGGAACGGATTGAGGGCCAGCTTTTTGGCTGCGGGTGTAAGTCTGGTATCTGCGTACGGCACTCTGACTTTAGGCGCAAATTATGTTAATGATCTGCTTGCCCAGCAGCGGCAATTAAGTTCCCAGACATGGGATGCGGCTGCAAAAATCTCAAGCCCGGATCAAGCCGTTGCCGTAACCAAGGCACTTCGGAATGAAACTGCTCCTCTCAACAAACTTGCACGTGTTTCAAACGCTGCCGAAGATGTAGGTTTGGTAGTTATGGCCCTTGGCGTGTCCATGATAGCAGGGGCTTTACCAAAGCGGAGCAGGCGTGCTGTTGCAAATCCTAACCAACCGGCCAGTCCTGGGGTATAATTAAAAGTCTAATATAAAAGCTTATTGGGTAATGGGATTGAAACTGTAGTTCTGGATATGATCGTAGCATCGGTCGCATTAAGGTTTTTGCCGGGAAAACGATTTCCAATTATCCTCTCACACCCGACGCCTGGTCGTAAATTTCTTGAATCATCACGCGCATCTTGACGCGGAGGGCCATGCGGTCCTGGACCGCCTTGGGCATGTCGGACAGTTTGAGGATGTTTTTTTTGAGCAGGGCCATGATCACGTCCTCGACCGCGCGGGACATTTCGGCGTCGGTGCGGCGCAGTTCGTTAAGCGCCTCTTCGACCTGTTTCGGGTCCTGGCCATGGGTCTTGAGGAAGTCCATGACTTCGGGATGATTATGAGGAACAAGCTCCGCGCCATGGATGGATCGCGCGCTGGCCTTGATGATCTTGCCATGGTCGTCGCGGACGATATAAGGCATGAGGTTCCCGGGGTTTAAACGATTTTCTTCAGGCGTAGCCTTGTCGTATAGCTTAAGCAAATTGATGATTTATTAATACTGCATTTCCTGGAATGCATCGCAAGTTTGATCTGGATTCGTACGGGAGAGTGCACTAAAAAGCCGCTCCCTCCCGACAGCCAAGGAGTTCTTATGTCAGTCGTAGCACTCAAAACGAAAGAGTCCCAGGATACCGGCGGCGTGTCCGGCGAAAGATTGCGCTCATTTATCAAGCGGATAGAAAAGGTCGAGGAAGACAAGGCGGCGATGTCGGAAGATCTCAAGGAAATCTATTCCGAAGCCAAGAGCGCTGGTTTCGATACCAAAATTATCCGCAAAATCATTTCGCTTCGTAAGCTCGAGGTCGAAAAACGCC
>JBFWTA010000083.1:0-9287 GCA_050248075.1 Bdellovibrionales bacterium
ATTTTTCATTCTTAATATCGCTGACAGTCACGTCCAGCCGGCGCGGCGGTTCATTGTCACTGGGAGTGCTGAATATGCCGGCACCTTCATCCGTAACGGCACTTCCACGGCCAGTTATCCGCGCCGTGTTTTTTAATACGCGCACATTTCCAATATTTTCAAATCGGATGGTCTGGACGAGCATACCGGCATGTCCGGCCGGCGTATTGGGATTTATTGACGGACGCGGAACATCGGGCTGCTGGGCTATGGCGGGCCATGCCATTCCGAAAAGAAGTGCAAAAAAGCATAGGGTGAGCCGTGGGTTTTGCATACGATAAAGAAACAATATTTCGCCGTAAGAAAACTATCCATAGACTAGAGGCCGGATCTCAAATCTCTGTAATACGAAACCGAAACGATAGTGCGTAATATTATTTCGAAAAATCATATATTCACAAAAAATAAAGATTTTTTCGTCTAATTCCTTGCGGCTCGGGAACGATTCCTTTCGATCATTTAATCATATTATTGTGAGGCACATGTCTGCACGCACCCTGATACGTACCCCCGCTTCCCGTCCCCGCAAACCCGCCCTGTTGCCCGACGGGCTGCGCAGCGCCGTGGCGCGGTCGGCAACATGGATGTGGGGAGGAGCCATCATACTGGTTGCGCTTACGGTTGCGATGGCGGTTCTTACCTATGATCCTCGCGATCCTTCATGGAATACGGCGGCCGGAGATATAGAGAAAAATGGTATTCACAACTGGCTCGGCGCCGTTGGAAGCTACAGTGCGGATGTCGTATGGCAGATGTTCGGTTTTGCCGGAATGCTGGTTGCGGTGGTGCTGGCTGCCTGGGGATGGCGCGTGGCCGCGGGCAGGGGGCTGGATCTTTTAAAATGGCGGGTTATCGCCGCGCTCGTGGCAATGCTGGCCTTTGCCATCGGCTTTGCCGTGTTCGATTTCCGTGCCTCCTCCAGCGGCCCCGCCTATGGCGGCGCCTTCGGCATCGTCCTCAGTTCGGCGCTTATGTCGCTGCTGCCTGAAGTTTGGGGAGCCTATGTGCTGGCCGGCAGCATGTTCCTTGTAGCGCTGGCGGCGACATACATGGCCTGCGCGCTTACCTTCGATGAATGGGGTGTCGTGCTCAATATGTTCAATCGTGCGGTGCTCTGGTCTCTGGGGCGCATGCAGCGTATGGCCGCCGGCATGCTGCATATTATCCGCAGCGACAAAAGCGGCGGTCTGGAGGATGAACTGGAAGCGGAAGCCGTGCCCTCACGAAGCGTACGTCAATCACGCGCGATAGAAGAAGTGTCTATGGAGGAGGAGGAAGAGGAGCCCTCATTTACCATTCAGGACCGCGAGCGCGAGTTGGAAGCCGCGAAACCCGTCGAGCGGATTATTGATACGCCTGCCAGGCGCGCTGCGACCGTGAAGACGAAAGGGCCCGCCATTCGCCGTCCGGCCGCTACGGCCCCGCGCCAGCCGCGCCTGCCATTGAGCTCCGAGGGCGATATGGCGCTGCCGCCGCTCGACCTTTTGCAGTGGCCCGAAAGCGCACGCAACGCGCGGCACGAAGTATCAGAAGAGGCGCTGGAGAAAAACGCCAAGCTGCTGGAATCCGTATTGGCCGATTTCGGCGTCAACGGAGCCATTACAAAGGTCAGCCCCGGGCCCGTCGTCACGCTCTACGAGCTTGAGCCCTCGCCGGGCACACGCGCCGCGCGCGTGATATCTCTCGCCGACGATATCGCCCGCAACATGAGCGCTGCGTCGGTGCGCGTCGCCGTCGTTCCGGGACGCAACGTCATTGGCATCGAATTGCCGAACGCCAAGCGCGAAACGGTTTATCTGCGCGAATTGCTGAGTACCGATGTCTACGCGGAAACTGGCGGGATGCTGCCGCTGGTGCTTGGCAAGGACATTGCCGGCCAGCCGATCATCGCCGACATGGCGCGCATGCCGCATCTGCTTATCGCCGGCACGACCGGTTCAGGCAAATCGGTGGCGATCAATACCATGATCCTCTTGCTGCTGTATCGCCTTCCGCCCCAGAAATGCCGTTTCATCATGATCGATCCGAAAATGCTGGAGCTTTCCGTTTACGAAGGTATTCCGCATCTTCTTGCGCCGGTGGTGACGGAACCCAAAAAGGCGATCATGGCGTTGCGCTGGACGGTGCGTGAGATGGAGGAGCGCTATCGCGCCATGTCGAAACTGGGCGTGCGCAACATCGAAGGCTATAACATCCGCCTGCGTGAAGCCGCGAAGAATGGCGAAAACTTGACACGTACCATTCAAACCGGCTTTGACCGTGAAACCGGCAAGCCGATTTACGAAGAACAACCGCTCGATCTTACCGAGCTGCCCATGATTGTCGTTATTGTCGACGAAATGGCGGATCTTATGATCGTCGCGGGCAAGGAAATCGAAGGCGCGGTGCAGCGCCTGGCCCAGATGGCGCGCGCGGCGGGCATTCACATCCTTATGGCCACGCAACGCCCATCGGTGGACGTCATTACCGGCACGATCAAGGCAAATTTCCCGACGCGCATCAGTTTTCAGGTAACCTCCAAGATCGACAGCCGGACCATTCTGGGCGAGCAGGGAGCGGAACAGTTGTTGGGGCAGGGCGATATGCTTTACATGGCCGGCGGCGGCCGCGTGACGCGCGTGCATGGTCCCTTCGTGCGCGACGATGAAGTCGAGGCCATTGTCAAATTTCTTAAGTCGCAAGGCGAGCCTGAATATCTCGACGAAGTCACCGAAGATGACGGTCAGGGAGAATTGGGTGAAGGTGGCGGCGCTGCCGCCGGCGGCAATATGAATTCCGGCGATGAGCTTTATGACAAGGCCGTCGACATTGTGCTGCGCGAACGCAAGGCATCGACCAGTTTTCTGCAGCGGCATCTCCAGCTTGGCTATAACAAGGCAGCCACTCTTATCGAACGCATGGAGCGCGAGGGCCTGATCAGCCCTGCCACGGCCACCGGAAAGCGGGAGATTTACGGGCGGGGTGGTGCCGACGAATAAAGTCCTTTTCTTCGCCACAATTCCACGCCAAATTGGCGGAATGCATATATTCATCGCCACACTTATCTTTTGTCTGGCCGCAACCGGCGTGCAGGCGAAATCCTATCCCGGCGCCGATGCGGCCACCAAGGCAGCGGCGGAGGCTTATGAAAAATCGCTGCGGGAAGGGCGGGGCAATAATATCCAGCCGCCTGCCGAAGCGCCGAAAGAAACCCAGCGCCTCATTGTGGACAACGATCCCAAGTCAGCCCCTCTGTCGCCACAGGACAAGGAGGATGTGAGGCGGATCGAGGCCTATCTCGACGAACTCAAAAGCATCTCCGCCGATTTTCTGCAGGTGGACGACCAGGGCAACATGATGCGCGGCACGATCGAGATCAAGCGGCCGGGCCGGATGCGCGTGACCTACGCTCCGCCGTCCAAGGATTTTATCGTCGCTGACGGCAGCATGGTGCATATCTGGGACTCCTCGCTCAAATCCCAGACTAACGTCCCGCAAAGCGCCAGCCTGGCGAATTTCATTTTGCGCAAGAATGTAAAACTCAGCGGCGACGTCACCGTGACGAAGTTCGAGCGCTTTCCGAACAAGCTGGAAGTCACGCTCATTCAATCCGACGATCCGGGCCTCGGCACGCTCACGCTAATTTTCGAGGATAAGCCCTTACTGCTGCGCCAGTGGCGCGTGATCGACGCGCAGGGACGCATGACCGGCGTCAATCTGGAAAACGAACGCAGCGGCGTCGATTTTCCGTCGAACACCTTCACCTTTGTGCCGCCCAGCTTCGGCAAGGGCGGGAAGGCGAATTAGTGCGCATCGCGACATGGAATATTAACTCCGTCCGTCTCCGCATCGGCCTTGTCGAACGGTTTCTGGAGGAACACAAGCCGGATGTGCTGTGCCTGCAGGAAACCAAGACGCCTGACGAGTTTTTTCCGCGCGATGCGTTTGCCGCGCGCGGCTATAGGCATCAGCATATCCTCGGCATGAAGGGTTACAACGGCGTTGCCATTCTTTCGCGCGTGCCGCTGGCAACGCCCGGTCATAAGCATTGGTGGGAAAAGGAAGATTGCCGTCACATCTTCGCCCAATTGCCCAATGGTACCGAGATCCATTGTTGCTATGTACCGGCGGGTGGCGACATCCCCGATCCAAAGGCAAACATAAAGTTCGCGCACAAGCTCGGTTTTCTCGACGAAATGACCGCATGGTGGCAGGGACGCAAGGACAAGAACAAATCCAAAATCCTCGTCGGTGATCTGAACGTTGCCCCGCTGGAGAACGACGTATGGTCGCATAAGCAGATGCTGGGTGTTGTTTCGCATACGCCAGTCGAGGTCGAAAAGCTTACTGCCTGGCAGAAGGCGCATGAATGGCATGACGCCGTACGCCATTTCACCCCTCATGACCAGAAGCTTTACTCTTGGTGGAGTTACCGTGCGGCGGACTGGAACGCCTCCGACCGGGGCCGCCGTCTCGACCATATCTGGGTGACCCCGGACCTTGCCCCGGCCCTCAAAAAGGCCGATATTTTGCGTCCCGCGCGCGGCTGGGAGCCTAAACCCAGCGACCATGTGCCGGTCATGATTGATATTGCCTGAAAAACTTGACTCGCCGCTCCCCGATCCCTAGGTTGCGCGCGACTTCCGGGTGCCGGAAAAGAAAGCTTTTTGAGCATGATGGGCGATCCCGAAGGCGACAAAAAGGCCGAAGACCAGCGCGGCACGATCGACCTGGTCCGGGCAAGCCGCATCGGCTTCGATTTTGTGGCCACGGTGGCGGCCTGTATCGCGGCGGGGTGGTATGGAGACAAGGTCTTCGACACGGCGCCTTACGGATTGCTGGGGTTATCGGTTATAGGGTTTGTCGCCGGGGTTCGAAACCTCTGGCGCGCATTGAATGAAGGAAAGTAGGAGACGGTTATGTCCTCATTGATGGAAGAATTCGAAATTCACCGCCTGAGCGAACCGCTTTTTACCATCGGCGGCCATCACATCACTTTCACCAATTCCACCATTTTCATGTTTCTGGCAATTACCAGCAGCGCCTTGCTTATGAGTCTTGCCATGCGTCCCCGCGCGCTGGTGCCGGGACGATGGCAGATGCTGGCCGAGGCTCTTTATAATATGGTTTCCGACATGGTGCAGAGCGCGGCGGGCGAGAAGGCCAAGCCGTTTTTTCCGTTTATCTTCACTATTTTTGCTTTTATCTTTTTCTGCAACCTGTTCGGCCTGTTCCCTCATGCACATGCGGTGACCAGTCATATCATCATTAATCTTGGTATTGCCGCGTTTTTGTTCCTCGTGATAATTGTTACCGGCTTTGTAAAGCATGGCCTGCATTTCTTTGCGCTGTTTGCTCCGGCGGGCGCCCCCAAGGCAATGTTGCCTTTTCTGTTCATAATCGAGTTTATGTCGTTCCTTGTCCGCCCTTTCAGCCTGTCGATCCGGTTGTTTGCCAATATGCTGGCCGGCCACATTCTGCTGCAGGTATTCGCGGGCATGACGGTAACCATGCTCACGGCCGGTTGGGTCGCGGGTATTTTCGGGGTTATGTTGCCTGTGGCGGCCAACATTGCTATCACAGGCTTCGAGTTTTTCGTGGCGTTCCTGCAGGCCTATATCTACACGATTTTGTCGGCCGTATACCTGCGCGACGCCCTGGAAATGCATTAGTTTTTCAATCAACAACCAACACGTCAGGGAGTTTTTAAAATGGAAGGCAACGACGCACTCAAGTTACTCGGTTCCGGTATCGCCATGGTCGGTTCGATGGGCGCCGGCATCGGCCTCGGTCTCATTTTCTCGGCCTGGATTTCCGCCATTGCCCGCAACCCGTCGGCCGAAGCCAAGTTCTCGAAGGTCGGGTTCATCGGCTTTGCCGTGACGGAACTCGTGCTGCTGATGTGCTTCGTCATCTCGATCATGATCATGCAGGGATAAAATCGTTGTTCATGAAGGTAACGCAAAAATTTACAGCGGGCGGTCTGGCGGCGATGGCGGCATTTTATGCCGCTCCGCTACGGGCCGCGGATGCGCATGGCGGTGAAGCTGGCGGCAAATCCTTGCCCCAGCTCGACCCCGCGCATTTCCCGGAACAGATATTCTGGCTCGCGGTAACTTTTGCGCTGCTTTATGTGCTGATGCGTTATGTCGCCTTGCCGGGCGTTCAAAAAACGCAGGACAAGCGCGCCGAAACTATCGCTTCCGAACTTGCGGCGGCGGAAGCGGCGAATACGGCGGCCAAGGATCTCATGGCGCAATATGAAAAGGCGCTTGCCGATGCCCGCACCCTTGCACAGGCATCTGTCAGTGAAACCTCGCTTAAGGCCGCGCAGGAAGCGGCGGCCCGCCATGCAGAACAACAAAAAGTTCTTGCCGCGCGTCTTGCGGAAGCCGAAGCCAAAATTCATGCCGCACGCGACGAAGCGGTAAGAGATATCAAGAGTACGGCCTCCAGCCTCGCCGAAGCAATTGTCGGCAAAGTACTGGGCCTTAAGCAGGCGAAAGGCTAAGGCCATGGAATTCGTTCGAGAACTCGCCCGGGACCATATCGCATGGTATGCGGTTGCCTTTTTCATATTCTGCGCTCTTGCCTGGCGCTACGGTCGCAAGCCGATGCTCAACTGGCTGGACAGCGAAATCATCAAGATCAGCGATGAGCTTGCCCGGGCCTGTCAATTGCGCATTGAAGCCGAGGCCCGTCTCGCTGAAATCAGGAAAAAGCATGCCGAGGCGATGACCGAAGCCGACGGCATTAAGCGCCATGCTCAGGAAGAAGCCTTGCGCCTTAAGGCTCAGGCCGAAAGCGATCTGCGCGCCGCTCTGGCGCGCCATGAACAGCAGGCCGCCGATCGCATCCGCGTCGCAGAAACTGAAGCTACGGCTACCGTTCGTGCCGTTGCCGTGGATCTCGCAATAGGTATGGCCCGCAAGAAGCTGGCCGAATCCGGTGACCACGCCGCTTCGCTTACCGAACAGGCCATTTCTGACCTTCCCGGTCTCGCCGGGTCAAAAGCCAGGGCCGCCTAGTAAATATACCAGGAAAAACGGCTGTTTTGGCCCTGTCAAACCGCAAAAATTAGCAAAATTTTTAGCTTTCGCCGATAGGATTTAGGCGGATTTTTATGCGCTTGTTTTTGAGTCGTTTTTACCGGCGATATTCATGCAGAGTTCCATTACATCGGAGCGCACCGTCACTCGTCCGGTAACCGCGACGTCGCCTTTTGTGGCCGCGTGCGGAGTAGGGGCATTCCTCGCGGCTATCATTGCCCTCAAGGTTTTTCATCCGCCTTATCACATTGCTTATCTGGCACTTTTTGTCATGGCCGTGACGGCGCTGGGGGTTTTCATCCCCGACGTCCTTATCAATAAAATACATTTGCGCATGCGCGGCAGCAATCTTGCGCATCACAGGCCGTCCTGGGGCCGTACCTTCACAAAATTTGCCGGTCTGCTCGGCGGGCTGGGGTTCATTGGGCTCGGCTACGGCTTGTTCCCGGAATATCAGGGATCGTTTTACGTTTCCTATTACAAGATGCTCAAGGTGGTGCTGCCGCCCATGATCGTGCTTGCCTTGCCCTATATCTATTGGGTGGATGCGCGCATGGCAGAGCCCCGCGATGGCATGTGGCATATGGGCTGCCTGGTGACTTTCCGCTGGCGCGAGATGGAATGGCCGCGCGTTGTTCAATACCTTTTGGGATGGTTGGTAAAGGGGTACTTCCTGCCGCTTATGTTCACCTATGTCTGTAACGACCTGCGCAAATTCATTTATACCGACATGACCCGCCTGCAAGGCTTTAAAATGTATTTCGATTTCCTTTTCGATACGTTTTATTTCATCGACGTGGCGATCTGTGCGTGCGGCTATCTGTTCGCCATGGTGCTGATGGATACACAGATACGTTCCACTGAGCCGACACTGGTGGGCTGGGGCGTGGCCCTTTTGTGCTACGAACCGTTCTGGTCGCTGATCGGCCGCCAATATATCGCCTATGATCCAGGGAAGGGATGGGGCGATTTTTTTCAATACAACTATGGGTTGTATGTACTGTGGGGCTGTCTGATCCTGGTACTTACGATCATCTATGTCTGGGCGACGGTTGCCTTCGGCATGCGGTTTTCCAACCTCACGCATCGCGGCATTATTACCAGCGGCCCATATCGCTGGGTCAAGCATCCTGCTTATCTGTCGAAAAATCTTTCCTGGTGGCTGATCTCCATGCCGTTCATTGCGCATAACGGCAATGCATCCGAATGTCTCCGGCATTCGGCGCTTTTGCTGATGCTGAATTTCGTTTATTACATGCGCGCCAAGACCGAGGAACGGCATCTTTCGCGCGATCCGGTCTATGTGCAGTATTCTGCCTGGATCAAGGAAAACGGCCTGTTTGGAAAAATCAAACATTGGGGTATGAAGCATGGGTTCAATCTCCCCCCTCTGAGGACCCACCTCCGGTGACCGTTCTGCATTCCACGACGCACACGCCCGAAAAAATATCCGATCTCATGCAGCGGCTGATGGAAGAAGCCGCGCAATCGGACCGTGTTCAGGTCGGCCATGTCCTGGCGCTGTGCGGGGTAAAGGGGTTTGCGTTTCTTTTGCTCATCCTTTCGATTCTCAATGTCGTTATTTTCATGGTGCCGTTTCTGTCGTTTTTCCTGGGCCTGCCGATGGTTCTTCTGGCGGCGCAAATGGTCATCGGCCTTACGTCGCCTGTGTTTCCGACCATTCTTCTGCGCCAGAAAATCAGGCGGGAACCGTTTATCGCGGGTGTCTCGCGCGCGGTGCGCGGTCTGGTGGCAATTGAGCACTATATCAAGCCGCGGTTAAAATTTTTATCATCGTCGCCACTCATGCGCATGCACGCTTTCGTTGCGCTGGGGCTGGCGATCATGGTGACTCTGCCCTTGCCAGTGGTGAATGTGCCGCCCTCTGTCGCCCTTATTTTTCTGGCTGTCGGCATTCTGCAGCGCGATGGATATTTTATTCTTGCGGCCTACACGATCGCCGTTTGGTGCGCATGGCTATTCAAGTCGCTGGGGCAGGCAATGATGACCGCTTCAGGCTGACTTCACCGGCAAAAGTTCCAGCCGGTAACCCACGCCCGGTTCCGTCACGATATAGCGGGGAAAAGCCGGCTCGGCTTCCAGCTTGCGGCGTAACGAGCCGATATGCTTCTGCAGCTGCCGTTGCCCGGCGGCGCCGCCTTCCTTCCCCCAAAGGGCTTTCATCAGACGGCCATGGGTTATAACGCGCCCGCCATGCAA
>JBFWTA010000084.1:0-9255 GCA_050248075.1 Bdellovibrionales bacterium
CCAATCCGCTCGACGCCTGGGACAAGTATATCGCCGGCGACCGCGAACAGCTTGCCGGCACACCGGACGATGCTGCCCAGACGGCCGTTTTCGATAACAACAACCTGATCAACGCCTGGCATATCGAAGTGACTCCCTATATGGCGTATCGCGCGAAAGACGGAACGATAAAGATCGTGCAGGGCGAACCCAAGGACGTCGGCGCCATTGTCGGCGATATTGCGCGCTGAGGCGGAAATGGCGAACTGGCTGCAAAAAATCTTTCCGCCCGCCCGGGACCAGGCTTCGCGTAATTTACCAACCGCTTACCGCCGAAATCCGCTGGGGCTGCCAGCGCGGAAGGCCGCTCCCGACAATTTGCCCAACGCTTCGATTATATACGGCATGGCGGCGGCGGCGCTTTTTGTCATCGCTCTTTATTTCATGTTTTTCGAGCACAAATGGATCACCGGCGCCCTCGTTATGTTGCCGGCTGTTTGCTTTCTAGGATTTGCTCTGCATTTTTTGAAATATCCACAGGGCTAGGGACGGCCGAGGAGATGTTGTGCGAAACAGGCGGTGGGCTTATACAGGAACGGCAACGGAGCGAATCAGGCTCAGCAGGTGATCGATCATGGAATCTAGGTTGAATCGCAACGCTGCCATCCTCACACGGCACGCGCGGAACCTTTGTATGAAGAAAGTCTTTGTCATGCTCGGCGGCGTCATGCTGCTTGCAGCCTGCGACCATGGCACGACCGTCACGCCGATTGCGGCGGAACCCGATGTCGTGACGGCCAAGCTTGGCGCCGCCGCCGACAAAGCCTCGCGGGCGCTCGACAGCATCGCCAGCATCGAGCAGCAGCGCGCCCCTGTTTCACCGCCAATCGAGGACTATGCCGGCGCACCGCAAAACCTGGTTCAGCCCGTCACGATCCGCTGGGCCGGGCCGATTGAACAGGTTTCCCGCTCGCTGGCCGAGAGGGCCGGTCTGCGCTTCCGCGTCAAAGGATCGGTGCCGCCCGTTCCGCTTACCGTCAGCGTGGATGTCTATCAGCAGCCGCTCATTCATGTGCTGCGCGACATCGGCCTGCAGGCCGGGCAGCGCGCCGATCTGGCCGTTGACGCGCAGAGCGGCGTTGTAGAGATACGCTATGCGTCCATCGATAAATCCTGACCGGATCGGCCCGGTTACGGCCGTTATCCTTTTGCTGGCCCTCGCGTTTTCAGCGCCGGCGCGCGCGGCAAGCAGTAATATCAATGCGGGCGTGGCCCAGCCGGCGATTGCCGCGGCGGCAGGCCCGCCATCCTCGACATATTATACAGTGCCTCTGCCAGATCCCGCTTCCGGACCGTCGCCGGCGCCGCCCATTCTTCAGGATCTGGAAAACGAAACTACCGGGCTCGATGCGGCCACGAAACCCGATCAGGTAGGGCTTCAGATCCGCGCCGAGGCGCTTCGGGAATCCGCCCTGTCTTATGGGGCGCGCGGCGGGCTGGCCTATCGCACATTCGAAATCCAGCGCCGCCTTGCCGAATACGATGCCAGCATGGCAAAGGCTTTCGATTTTTCGCGCCTGCTTATTGCCGCTCCGTCGGGACTGCTGATCGAGCCGCCCATCGTGACCGAGGCCCAGCGCGCGGTGATCGTCAATTCCGGCGGTCAGGCCGCTGCCGTTGCCGACCGGGTCTATCGTATCAACCGTGTCGCGCGCATCGTGACGGCATCGCGTAACTGGCGGCTGTATCTTGAGCGCGACTGGGGCAGGGTCGAGCCGCCGCCCGGACTTTTGCTTCCGCGGGACGACACGGAACGCGCCGAATGGCGCAAGTGGATCAAGGAAGGCTGGGATGCCGGCGTGCAGCAGGCGGAAGAGACTTTCGAGGCCGATCTCGACCGCATGACGACGGATTATGTTGGCATGATCCGCTATCGCGAGCTTCTGGCCCAGGGCATGATTTCGCCTCCCTATGCGCTTAACGAGGACCGGGGCATCACCGGAGGCGGTGCGGAAATGCGCGTCGGCGATCGCGGCGTTTCAATCACCGGTCCTTCGGCCCTTATTCCTCGGAGCGAAAAATGGACTCCGGCAGCGAGATAACGAAAAATTTCGACCAGCTGACCGCGAAGCTGGGAACGTGGCCGGCCGAACCCCTGCGCATAACCGATGCGGCGCTCGACGATATGCTGGTCTGGGCCGTCAACCAGGGGGCCAGCGACGTCACCATCCAGACGGACCGGCCGGTTTATATCGAAGTCGACGGCATTCTGTTTCCCGTAACCCGGCGCAATCTGGACCCCGCCGATCTGACGATTATCCTCAACCGCATTTACGGAACGGATGCGCTGGCCAAGCTGGCTTCCGGTACCGATCTCGATCTTTCCTACGAGGTACGCCTCGACCGCTACACGCGCTACCGTTTTCGCGTCAACATTACGGCCATGATGAGCCGCGGCCGCGATTCGGTTCAGATTACGCTGCGCAGCCTCCCCAGCCTGCCGCCCACGATGAAGGAACTGGGTGTCGAGCAGAAAATCATAGAAAACTGGTCGCCGCGCCAGGGACTGATTCTTGTTACGGGACCGACCGGCAGCGGCAAAACGACCTTGCTTGCCTCCGGTTGCCGCATGCTGATCGAGCGATCGGAAGGCTGCGGCAAGCTGCTGACCTACGAAGCGCCGATCGAATTTGTCTACGATGCCATTACCGGGCCGCGCTCGCTGGTGGCGCAATCGGAGATTCCCCGCCATCTGCCCAGCTTCGCCGCCGGCGTGCGCAATGCCTTGCGCCGCAAGCCCAACATCATTCTGGTGGGCGAATCGCGCGATCGCGAAACGGTAACGGCCGCCGTCGAAGCCGGACAAACCGGCCATCTGGTTTTTTCGACGGTTCATACCATTGGCGTTGCGGCTACCGTGCGCCGTATCGTTAGCGTCTTCGATCCCGCCGAGCGCACCGAACGCGCCTTTGCGATGATCGAAACCTTGCGCATGGTCGTGACGCAGGCGCTGGTGCCCAAGGTCGGCGGCGGGCGTATCGGGTTACGCGAATATATGGTGTTCGACGAAGTGGTGCGTGAAACGCTGCTCGATTTGCCGATCGAGCGCTGGACCAACGAAACGCAGCGTCTCCTGCTTCGACACGGGCAAAGCATGGAGCAGACGGCGACACGCGCCTTTAAATCCGGTGTTATCGACCGCCGCACCTATTTGCATTTGGTTAAGGGGTATTCGGGTAGTGATAGCGAGAAAGACGAAGCCGAAACACAAAGTGAAGAGGTATAATTATGGTCGATATTCATTGGCGTAATACGCAAAAGCCGGTGCGGTTCTTTATTCTCGATGCGCGTGCGTTTCTGGCGGTGCTTTTCTTTCTGGTCCACATGCGATTATGGACGTTCGTTCTGGCCATTGCGATCATGCTGACTTTCTGGTTTTTCGAGCGGCGCGGACTTACCTTCGCAGCATCATTGCGTGCGATCCGTTGTTGGATTATGGGTGAACGTCGCCCTGCGAATCGGCGGCAAGCGTTTCGGTACTGGATCGATTTCGGATAAATCGGCCGTCTGGAACTTAAGTATAGGAAAACAAACTCGAATCAGACAGACTTTTGTTGCCTAAATACCACAAAAAATGGACCCGCTTGTCATTGCCGGGTCTACGTGTTGTAGGTTTTTTTGCGGTCATTTAGGATAACTATCTTCGTGCGATCATGCGCAAAAATGAGCCTGGAAAGAGGCAGAAATCATGCCAAATCGGTCATTCTCCGAAACGAGGCTTTCTTTGAAAATCGTTCAATGCATTTTTATTGCCGCCGGGATTTCGCTTTTTGCCTTGCCCGCGCATGCCGGATTTCAGTGGGTTTCTCCGGCTGAACCCGCGCCGCCGCCCGTCAACACAATGCCGAACGTTCCGTCCTATTCGTCGCCCGGTCCGGTCGAAGTGCCCGGCTCGCTTGCGCCGGCGCCCTCGATGCCGGTTACGAAATCGCCGGCTTCATCCGGTATGTCGGTTACGCCACTTGCCGGCGAAGATCCGGCAATTATCTCGCCGATCGTCATTGAAGGGCAGCCGTTTTCGTCAGGCAATGCTTCGAATGCGCTGCCGGTTGTGCCGGGCACCGGCACGCCATCTTCTATCGGCATGCCGGCGGCTCCTTCATCGCCGGATAGCATCGTCGAGGGCTTTGCCAATAATGTCCCGCTCGCCGTGGCGTTGCGCCAGGTGCTGCCCCCCGGTTACGGATTCTCGATCGACCAGGATGTCGATCTGGGAACTCTGGTTTCCTTCCAGGGGGGGAGGCCATGGCGCGAAACCCTGCGCACGATGATCGAGCCGGTCGGCCTTGCCGTGCGCGAACAGAATCAGATGATTGCCATAAGCCGTCTCGGCGGCGTGACGATGGCATCCAGTACGCCCATGGACGGTACGCCCGCTCTCCAGCCGGCGGCTGCGGTTTTGGCTCCCACATCGATTACGCCATCCGTTTCGGTTCCCGAAAACCCGGGACCTCGCCCGCTCTGGACGCAACCCGCGAGCAAGCTGCCCAAGCCGGCTCCGCCTCTTCCGCCCGTCACATCGTCACGCATGTCCGCCTCTTCGGTCGTGGATACGTGGACCGGCGCGCGCGGTGAAACCCTGCATCACGTTTTGGAGAACTGGAGCCGCCGTTCCGGTGCCGAATTCGAATGGCTTGCCGAATATGATTACCCGTTACAGGCGTCCATCGCCTATACCGGAACTTTCGAAGAGGCCGTGCGCAGCCTGCTGTCCGGCTTTGAAGAAGCCCACCCCCAGCCAGTCGCGCGGCTTCACGCCAATCCGGCAATAGGCCAGATGGTTCTGGTCATCGAAACGCGCGGCAACAGCTATGCCGATTAATGTGAGGATGGCGATGAAGGCTCAAAGATTTTTCCGACTGCACAATCGCGGTGCCCGGTTGGCTGTCATTCTCGCGCTTTCAACCGCGCTTTCGGGCTGCGATACGGAAAAGACCCGTAACCTCATCGATCAGCGCGCCGGTGAAGCGCAGGACACGCTGCTTCAGGCGCGCTCGGCGCAACCGAGCGCCAAGCGTTATAATCCGCTGGTAGTAACCGACAAGGTCTATGCCGGCAATGCGGCCATGCGCATGCACCGAGGGTTGCCTTTGCCGACGCGCTATGAAACCGCGCAGGGTATTACCGTTATTTCCGGCCAGCCGCTGTCGTTGAATGAAATTGCCGCTTCTATCGGCTCGCAAACCGGAATTCCCGTTCGCGTTTCCGATCCCATGCGGATCGAGCCGCCGGCACCGCCGCCGCAACCGACGATTCCAGGCCGCCCTATCGTGGGAAGTCCCGGCTTCGCCAATCAAAACAACAATACCAATAACAACCAGAACAACAGTTCGTCTCCCGGCATGCCCGTTTCCTATGAAGGCCCGCTCTCCGGGCTTCTGGAACGTGTTGCAGGATTTTTTAGCGTCAACTGGCGTTATGACGGCACATCGATCACGATCTCGCGTTTTGAAACCCGGGTTTTCATGATCGAGGCGCTGCCCGAAACTGCCAATATGACCGACAGTTCGCAAACCTCCTCGACCTCCGGGTCCGCTGGCGGCGCCAGCGGCGGTTCGAGCGGGGGGACTTCGGGCGGAAGCAGCAGTTCGGGCGGCAATACGAGCACCGGCACGCTTACCCAGAATGTTAACTACACGGGCAGCATTAAATACTGGGAAGAACTCAAGGATACGCTTTCCGCCATACTGGGCGGCAACGGCAACGTGATCACGTCGCCATCTTCGGGCGAAGTCACGATAACGACCACGCCCGAAATCATGCGGCAGGTTTCCGAATATATCTCCCAGGCCAACAAGAGGCTGTCGCGCCAGATTGCGATCAACGTCGAGGTCTACAGCGTCGATCTCGCCCGCGATTCCGATTTCAACGCGAGCTTTTCGGCGCTTCTTGGACGCATCGACAATGCCGCCACCATCGATTTCGTCGGTCCGAGCGCACCCAGCAGCATCGGCAGCCTCTCGGGGCTTGGTTCGCTGTCGGTCGGCATCATCAACCCGAAAAACGGGCCTAAAATTACCGACATATTCAATGCCCTGTCATCGATCGGCGATACGACAAGCGTAGCCCAGTTCCCGATGACGACGATCAACAACCGGCCGGTATCGCGTTTCGTCGGCACCACCGAGTACTTCGTGCCGCAGATCACCAGCAACACGCTGGTCTCGACTTCCTCGAGTTCCAGCACCTCGGCGACGGCGCAGCCGATCACCTCGGGCCTCACGCTGCAGCTCGTTCCGCGTCTCCTCGACGATGGACGCATCATCATGCAGTACTCGCTCAACATTCAGACCATCGTGAGTATCCAGCCCTTCAACGTATGTACCGGCCAGACGACGGCTGGTTCCAGTTCGACAGGATCGGGCTGCGTCATTCAGGAGCCGGTTACGACCAACCGTTCCTTCATTCAGCAATCGGTACTGCGCAGCGGCTCCACGCTCGTCATTGGCGGCGTCGACCAGGAGAATGTTGCGCAGAATGCCCAGGGTGTCGGCAGCCCATTCAACTGGCTGCTGGGCGGCGGTTCTTCGAACCAGACCGGCCGCACGATGGTCTTCATCGCGATAACGCCGCAGGTTCTTGATCCGCCGGCAGCCGAGCAGGGCTTGTAATGGGTGCAGGCGTCGCGACAGTCGGACGGCGCCCTTACGCGGTCGGCCTTTACTGGGAAAACAGTCCAAGCGGGCGTGTTTCCCAGGCCGCGAAGGAAGCGGCGCGTCAACCCGGGCAACAAGCCGAATTTTATGCCGTGCGCGCCGGAAACAAGGGCGGCCGCACACCGCAATTCGGTTTAAGCCCCAGCGGCGTTGGCCACAAAGCCGGCCTGCCGGCTTTTGCCGCCTGCCTTGCCAACCAGCAACCCGGATCGTGGGCGGGGGCTTTCCGCCTGCGCGAAGGTACGGTTGTTACGGTTGTTCGCGACGATCTCGTCGTTCCCGATGGCGACCAGCTCTATACCGATGAAGCCGAAGCACGCGATCGGCTGTTGCAGGAAATCGGCTTCGGCGGCCTGCAGCGCATTTATGCGCCGGAAGCCTGGGCCATTCCCAGCGCCGACACGATGCCGGTCAGTCTTCTTATAAATGACATTACTGATGTCCGCTTGCGGCCGATCCGAATTCCAAAACTCTATCTGGCGCTCGGCGCGGCCGGTATCGCCGTTTTTATCGTTTTTCTCGGCGTCACATGGTACCTCCAGGTCGAACAGGCGCGCGAAGAGGAAGCGCGACTTCAGCATGAAGCGGAACTCAAGCGGCTTCAGGAACAAGCGCAGTCGATCATTCCCGGCCTCGGCCAGAAAAAAATTGAATATCCGCCGCCCGAGCGGAAATGGGAAAAAAAACCGCCGCCGATGGCCGTCATCAAGGCCTGCCAGGACGCCATGACCCAGATGCCGGTAGCCGTTGCCGGCTGGCGTATGGGAGAGGTGCGCTGCGACGGAAGCTCGATGTCGGCGACATGGCAGCGTGAGAGAGGATTTTCGGCTCCGCCCAAATCGTTTATAATTAATGAATCGGGCAATACGGCGACCTTCAGCCTTTCCCTGCCGGCCCTGCCTGTCCGAGCGCCGGAAAGCCTGGTCGATCCGGTTGAAGTTACGCGGCGTTATCTGGGCCAGAACTGGCCTGGAACCATTGCCCGGTTGCCGGACGATCCGCCGCCGCCGCCGCCGCCCGATTATAAAGGGGAGTGGAATCCGCCGCCGCCGCCATGGGTTAAGCGTTCTTTTACCGTTACAATGCCAGTCTTACCGTGGAGCTCCCCTCTGTTCTTCGGCGATCTTCCGGGAACGATCGTGGACCTGCTGAGGTATTCGCAGGGGAGTGGCTGGACGGTCGAAGGAGTCATTTATGAAAACCGCGGTTAAATATTTTCTGCTTGGCACAAGCCTTGTTGCCGTGAGTTTCGTGACCGACGCGCTCGCGCAGCCGGCTGCCGCGCCGACGACTTTTGCGGCGCCGACCGTAAGTCCTCCGGCTGTTCTTGCCAAAGGCCCGGATTTATCCGTGCCGCTTCCCGTCGGAAAGAAAGACGCCAAGAAAGATGATGGTGACGACAAGACCCCCGAATCCGTAAAAGGCGTGCGCCGGCAGCTTACCGAAAGCAGCGACGGCATTACGCTCGATGTGCTTAACAACGCCCGCGAGGCAATTGCCAAGCTGGATGCGCTGATCGATATCGAAAAACGCCTTTCCGATCTTGAGAAGATCCGCCAGGAACGCGACGAAGCCAACAAGGCGACGCTCGCGGCCGCTATTCCGGCCACCGCCCTGGCGCCGCCACCGATATATTCACCGCCGCCTTCCATGAACGCTTCGGAGTCCAGGCCGGCGCCGGTGCCGTTCGTGCCGCCGCCAAGCCCGGTCGATGTGGTGCGGATCGAAGGCAGCAATAACCGCTATGCCGCCGTTATCAAGGAAGGCGACTCCACGCGGACCATCCATGCCGGCGATAAATTGCCGGACGGCAGCGTTGTTCTTTCGATTTCCAAGCGTGGCGTCGAACTGCAACGGAACAACAGGGATGCGCGTCTCGTGCAGGTCAAGGATGTGCAGACCGTGTTCGGCAATTCGCACTAGTTTCAACCCAGCGGCACGTCATTTTTAATTTCCTTCCCCGTCAGGGGAGTTTTTTACACGAGTGGTTCGTATCGTGAGTGACTTTATCTCAGATATAGGCAATCGCCTGAAATCCGCGATCGGTGCCCAGCCGGAACCGCCTTCCGAAGCGAAGAAGCCGCTGCCGAAGAGCGGGCTGGAATCCGTCAAGCCCGCCGCGGACGACAAGGCGCTGAAAAAGCCGTCGGCGCCGAAACCCCCAGCCGGTGCGCCGTCTGCGCCGGCTTCATCTGCGGCCGTTCCGGCCGAACCGTCCGCCGCGGCGGCTGCGCCCGCTCCTCCCTCGACTCCCCATGCCGATGCGTCGCCGGATAATGTAAAGCCGACCGGCAACATCAAGGTCGAAGACGAACGCAGCATGGCCATGGCCGGCGCCTCGATCCAGTTCAGCGGGCAGGTGCTGACGGCCCCCGGCGGTCCGCTCAAAATTCCGGAAGAATCGCGCAATCTGTGCGCCCTGTTCGACAGCGGTCTATGGCTGGTCAGCGCCTCGCATCGTCATTCGCCGCTCGTAACATCGGTGGCACAGGCGGCCCGGCGTCAGGGATTGCGCGTCGACGATCCACGTTATGTCACGCCGAACATCGTGCGTCAGGCC
>JBFWTA010000085.1:0-9247 GCA_050248075.1 Bdellovibrionales bacterium
TAAACGACCGGGCATATTACCGTGACGACATCGACATTATCATTTGCGGCTACCTTGCCGCCGTTCTATTACGCGAACGGCTACAATGCGAATTTTTCGCGGACCAATATATCCGCGTCGGGCGACCTGTCGCTCTTTACCCAGACCGATGCTGCGACCGGACAGCAAAGCACCAATGTCTCGTCCAACATCATTAGCAACGGCATCAGTTACGCGCAAAACAGCGCGTCGATTATCGGCAACGAGCTCACGGTCAGCTACACCTCGACCAATGCCGCCAATGCGCCGGAGGATTCCGGCGTGGCGGCCGATCTGTTGAATACCAACATCAACGGCGGTGTCGAATTCTCGCCGCAAACCGTGATCCGCAACGGCAATTTCGTCACCACGGTTTACGAAACAGACGCAAGCTCCAGCTTCGACCTGTCGATCGAAAATGCCGCCTATTCATCCGGCGGCGGATCGAGCGACAAGCAGATTACGCTGAAAAGCATTGCCATTGTCGGCACCTCCATTATCGCCACCTATGTCATAACCGAAGGCCTGGCCAACGACGTCACCACCGCCAGCGAGGAACCGGCAGCGACCGTCGTGACATCGACGCAGCCGTCGCCCGATGCCGCTTTCAACCCGCTGACGTTCCAGACGCGCGGCATTAATTCGATCGGCGATCTTCTGGGCAGCAGCAACGGCCTGTCAGACGCAGGAACAATTACCGATGCGCTTGAGAATTCGTTGTCGGCAGGCCGCAATAACAGCCCGCCGGTGAGCAACATCGTTCTGGCGGCATCGCTGGACCCGGATTCCATCCTCACGCCGGACAAGACGGTTCAGGTTACGGATTTCATCAATATCGGCCAAAATGCATTTCCGACCTCGGCGCAGCCAAATCCTCTGCTCGATCCGGCGGCGGGCAATAATTTTGGCGGCAGCGGGGACGAAAATCCGGCGTCGCAGACCGGCGAACCAAATATCGACACTCAACAAAGCGGCGCAGTATATAACGAGGGCGGATCGGCTAGTAGCGGCACGGGCATTTCCCTTGGCATCTATAATGCCGTCTCGAACGCCAGCACATCGACCATTCGCGGTGTCGGGGTAAATACGGTGGCGTGACGGGCCATAGGCTTCTGCTTGCGCAGCACCGGCATTTTGAAAATTACCGACAAATCAAATGGAGGTTTAATGCGCCTGTGACGTAACAGCCTGAAGCTTTGCCCTGACAATCGTCAGGCGGGATTCCACGCCGGCGCGCTCGCTGTCGGATTTAGCCAGGCCAAAATCTTCCGTGAGGTTTTTAGCCTCTTCTTCCAGTCGCGCGCGATCCAGCTCGGCGACGGGCACGGCCTGTTCGGCCAGAACCGTGCAGCGTTCATTGGTCACTTCGGCAAAACCGCCGGCGACGAAAATGCGGTCGACAGCGGCGGCATTTTCCTCGGCAAACACTTCGATCACGCCCGGACGCACGGTGGTAATGAGCGGCGCATGACCCGCAAGAACGCCGTAATCCCCTTCCCCGCCCGGCACGGTCACCAGCACGGCCTGCTTGCTTGCAAGCAACCGTTCGGGGGAGACGAGTTCAAAGAGAAATTGATCGGCCATCGCCTTTAGCTCCGTTACGCCGCTTCCGCCGCCATCTTGCGCGCTTTTGCCACGGCTTCCTCGATCGTGCCGACCATGTAGAAGGCGGATTCCGGTAGGTGGTCATATTCGCCGGCGACGATGCCCTTGAAACCGCGAATGGTGTCTTCAAGTTTCACGAAGACGCCCGGGCTGCCGGTAAAGACTTCGGCGACGTGAAACGGTTGCGACAGGAAGCGCTGAATCTTGCGCGCGCGGGCGACGATCAGCTTGTCCTCTTCCGACAATTCGTCCATGCCGAGAATGGCGATGATGTCCTGCAGCGATTTATACGTCTGAAGAACCTTTTGCACCGAACGGGCGATGTCATAATGCTCCTGCCCCACAACGCGCGGGTCGAGAATGCGGCTGGTGGAATCCAGCGGATCGACGGCCGGATAGATGCCGAGTTCCGCGATCTGGCGGGACAACACGGTGGTGGCGTCCAGATGGGCGAAGGATGCCGCCGGGGCCGGATCGGTCAAGTCGTCCGCCGGAACGTAAATGGCCTGCACCGAGGTGATGGAGCCTTTCTTCGTCGTCGTGATGCGTTCCTGCAGCACGCCCATATCGGTGGCGAGCGTCGGCTGATAACCGACGGCCGAAGGAATGCGGCCCAGCATGGCCGACACTTCGGACCCCGCCTGGGTGAAGCGGAAAATGTTGTCGACAAAAAACAACACGTCCTGGCCTTCCTCGTCGCGGAAATATTCGGCGAGCGTAAGGCCGCTGAGCGCCACGCGCGCGCGGGCGCCGGGCGGTTCGTTCATCTGGCCGTAAACCAGCGCGGCCTTGGAGCCGGGACCGTCGGCCTTGATGACGCCGGATTCCATCATTTCGTGATAAAGGTCGTTACCTTCGCGGGTACGCTCGCCCACGCCGGCAAACACGGAATAACCGCCATGCGCCTTGGCAACGTTGTTGATGAGTTCCATGATGAGAACCGTCTTGCCGACGCCGGCGCCGCCGAACAATCCGATCTTGCCGCCGCGCGCATAGGGCGCCAGCAGGTCGACAACCTTGATTCCGGTAACAAGCACTTGCTGCTCGGTCGACTGCTCGCTGAACTCCGGAGCAGCGCGGTGAATAGGAAGCATTTTCTTGGTCTTGACCGGCCCGCGTTCATCGACCGGTTCGCCGATGACGTTGAGAATGCGGCCGAGCGTTTCCGGGCCGACCGGCACCATGATCGGCGAGCCGGTATCCGTTACCTTCGCGCCACGCACCAGGCCATCCGTCGTATCCATCGCCACCGCGCGCACGGTGCTTTCGCCGAGATGCTGGGCGACTTCCAGCACCAGGCGCTTGCCTTCGTTTTCGGTATAGAGCGCGTTCAGGATCGAGGGCAATTCTCCGTCGAACTGCACGTCGACGACGGCGCCGGTGATCTGGGTGATGTGGCCTTGAGCGGTGGGTTGCATTTTAAAGACTCCAGTTTGGTGCTGTGTTAGCTGTCATAAGAAATCGCAAGGATACGAACTTTTGATTGGCGTTCCGGACCGACCATATTTTTGACCAAACTCGTTGCCATGCTTAAAGTGGTAATCCCCTGATAAATCTGATCGGCAGGCATCTCTTGCTTTGTTCGAGCCCCAAATAATTCTCTTTCGGCCTGCTGTTGGAGAACATTAAAGTTAGTAATTTTTTCTGCGGGCGTATCCGGAAAAGCATAAATTATCTCGGCAGCATGTATAGCCCCCCAAATTGCATCCCTTAGAGGCTTATCTAATTTGACTTTACTCCATGCCTCTAACACTGTGGCATATTCAGAGATTTCATCGCCTGGTTCTTCATACGCACTCGTCATATTATACCGCCTCCGCTCCTGAAATAATTTCAATCAATTCTTTCGTAATATACGCCTGCCGCGTGCGGTTATAGTTCAATGTCAGCTTGTTGATCATGTCGCCGGCGTTGCGCGTGGCGTTGTCCATGGCCGACATGCGTGCGCCCTGCTCGCCCGCCGCGCTTTCCAGCATCGCGCCGTAAATCTGCATGGCCAAATTGCTGGGCAGGATGCTTGCAAGAATGGTTTCCTCGTCCGGTTCGAATTCATAAACCGCCTGCGGCTCGGCTGGGGTATTCATGTTGGCGGCTTCGGTTTTTTCGATCGCGACAAAAATAAGCTGTTTTACCGTCACGATCTGGGCAATGGCCGATTTGAATTTGTTAAATATGACCTGGCAGACATCGAACTCGCCGGCCTCGAACAGTTCCATGATTTTGGCGGTCACGGCATCGGCGTCGTCGAAACCGACGCGTTTCTTGCCGATATCGGCCACCGAATGCACGATCTTTTTGGCATGATCGCGGCGCAGCAGGTCGCGCCCCTTGCGGCCGACACACATAAGCTTGACGGTCTTGCCTTCGGATTCCAGTTGACGGATCAGGCGGCGCGCTTCGCGAACGATGGAGCCGTTAAAGGCACCGCACAAGCCGCGGTCGGAGGTTACCACGACCAGCAGCACAGTCTTGTCGCTGCCTGTGCCGGCAATCAGTCGGGGGGTCGTGTCGGTGATCACCAGGTTGCCGGACAGCGAGGCCAGCATACGCGCCATGCGTTCGGCGTACGGCCTTGCGGCTTCGGCATTTTCCTGCGCGCGGCGCAATTTGCTGGCCGCCACCATCTTCATGGCCGAGGTGATCTTGCGGGTCGACTTGACGCTCGCGATACGGTTTTTGAGGTCTTTTAAGCTAGGCATGCTCCGCCGCCGTCCAACCAATGAAAAACATGGATTTTTTGGCGGATTGAGGGCGGGAGGTCAAGGGGAAAGAAAGCGATAAGAAAGGCGGTGATAAAAGGACAACCGCCCCTGAGATATCGCAAGCCTCAGCCTGTCGCGCTCCAGCTGCAACGATGAATGATTGGCCTGCCCTCGATTGCGATTTATGCGGCGTTTGCCTGAGGGGGGCGGGTATCGTTTGCCGGTCTTTGCTCTGGCCGTTTGGATCCCTCGGATGGCCCTGATTGTGAAGCCGCCGCTCGAACGCCACTTTCATTTGGAAAGATGCTGGTGAGATAATCCTTAATTTGTTGTGCCCTCGCCATTTGCTGTTCGTTGGGCTGAAAGTTTTCAACCTGAACGCCCAAAACTTGCGCCATCGCCCAGGAACGAATCTTAAACTCCTCGCCGCCGTTCAGCCTGATAGGATTACCGAACATATCGATTGCGGCCTGCATGCTTGCGCGCATGATCTTTGGATCATCTATACTGCGAGGACCTTCAAACGTGATTTTATCGGCTTCAATAAGAATGGTTGTGTCCGGATTACCATAATTCAGGCGAATGCCGCCGTCTTTCACCGGCTTATAACTATTGATATTGATTCTGTTCCGCACCAGCGCCGGAACGCCTCGCTCGAATATTTCTGCCGGTAATGTTGTCTCCTGACGTTGCAGGGCTTCGCGGTGCCACCTGATTAAAAGTTCAATGAGTTGACGTGCTTCCGACGTGTCTTCAGTATCGCTTTGGTCTGTAGGAGATGGATTTAAAGGTAATGCCCAATTATTATTCGACTCTTCACTTTCTCCCCTTCCAAAACTGTTGGTTTCCTGGGCTTGGGAGTCCGATGGTTTCTGCTGTCCGGATGACTCATCGCTAGGCTGTGCAATTTCCGACTGGGCATATGGGCCAAAAGTATTTGTATGATCTTGCCCAGCCTGCGGGCTTGGCCCCTGAGTTCCTTCTGCCGGGCTTGACTGCAAATTCAAGCTTCCATCAAGATGATCAAAATTCGCTTGCAGTCCCGCTGCACTTGAAAGAATAGGCTCTGAAAGCAGCCGTGAGCGTGCCTTCCCGATCCGATGTGTATTTGGATAATCCGTATAAGCAACAGGACGGGGATTGGCTAAGTCATATCCATCATATTTCGGCGCGGCGGGAACAGACGCTTCTTTGCCAGTTCTATTAAACAATCTCCTTATAAATCCCGCCACTGTCGACCTCATGAATAATGCATGCCGCTTCAAAGTCATTATACGCGATAGCTATATGCCTTGAAATCATTTTAATAGTTTCAGGCCGACAATACTTTTAATTTCAGCACCTTAATGGGCAACAAGGTTAATAACCGCGCCCTTAAATCATGCGATGTTCTAGGAGCCAACAGGCAACCTCACCACCAGCCCCTCCAGCCCTTCGGTCATTTTGATCTGGCAGCCCAGTCTGGAGGTTTTGGTGAGGCCTGGGGCGAGGTCGAGCATGTCGGATTCGTCCTGGCTGGCGGGGGTGAGTTTGGGGTACCAGGCAGGGTCGACAATGACATGGCAGGTCGCGCAGGCCATGGCGCCGCCGCAGGCTCCTTCGATATCGAGGCCGTTTTGCTGGGCAACCATCATCAGCGACTGGCCGCTTTCGGCATCGATTTCCCGGCGCGAACCGTCGCGCAGAATAAAAGTGACTTTTGGCATGGGCTATTCTAGGGCTTGGCTGCTGCCGGTTGCAACCGCGCCGTCGGCTCACGCACGGCCATGAGCCCGCCGGGACGCCAGATCATGATGAGCACCATGCCCGCGCCGAAGGCGATCATGCGGTATTGCTCCAGCTCGCGGAACAGTTCGGGCATCCCGATAATAAACATGGCCGCCAGCACGATGCCGAGCGGATTGCCCACGCCGCCCAGAATGACAATTGCCAGAATGGTTGCGGATTCCGTGAAGGTGAAACTTTCGGGACTGATAAAACCCTGCCGCGTGGCAAAAAACGCCCCGGCCAGACCGGCTATGGCCGCACCCATGCTGTAGGCGGCGAGTTTGATGCGCGTACGGTTTATGCCCATTGCCGCACAGGCGATTTCGTCCTCACGGAACGCTTCCCAGGCGCGGCCCAATGGCAAACGGCGAATGCGCGAACTCAGCAGCGCGACCGCAAGCGTAAGCGCAAGAATAATATAATAAAGAAAAATGATGCGCTGGGCGGGATCGAAGGGCAGGCCGAACACATCGCTGAATAACCGCATTCCCTCCCCTGCCTCGCGGGCAAATTCGACGTCAAACAGTGCGGGGCGAGGAATACCTGAGATCCCGTTAGGCCCCCCGGTCAGCACTGTCCAGTTGATGAGTACAAGCCGCATAATCTCGCCGAAGCCAAGCGTCACGATGGCAAAGTAATCGCCGCGCAGGCGCAGCACAGGGAAGCCGAGCATAAAGCCGGTCGCGGCAGCAAGAATGCCCGCCAGCGGCAAAGCCGCCCAAAAACCCATGCCCGCAGATTGCGCCAGCAAGGCATAGCTGTAAGCGCCAATCGCATAAAAGGCGACGTAACCAAGATCAAGCAGCCCCGCAAAACCGACCGTGATGTTCAGGCCGGAAGCAAGCACGATATAGGTCAGAACCATGATAGCGACATCGAGCACATAGCGCGAAGCCAACGGCGTAAACGGCAAGACAGCCATGCCAAGAATCAATATTATCGTAATCAGAGTGAAGTTTTTTGAAAGCGCGCGCACGGACGACATCGCCGTGCCGGTCCGCTTCGTTTCATTATCCGGTGAAAGCCGCAGCAATGCATATATCCCCCTGCCCGCAACTACCGCGGCCCCCAGCAAGGCCAGGCTTTGCAGGAAAATCGAAGGCATCGGGAGAAATGCCGCGGCGATGCCAAACATGGCGGCCAAAGGCACAACATAGGCGGCATAGCCGTCTTCGATGCAGGATAACAGCAACCGGCCGAAAAAAATTAAAGCCGCGGCAATCCCCACCTCGACCACACGCCATTCGATGGCCAGGCCATCAATGCCGTCTACTGTCCGTATCCCCACCAGCGGCAAGGCAAGTACGAACGCGACGAAAGCCGTGAGGAAAGCGTCTTTCCATCGGGCGCGCATCATACCTTTTCAATCTCCGGCCGGCCAAACAGGCCGTTGGGACGCACCATAAGGACCAGCATAAGTATGCCGAAAACCGCGACGTCCTTGTATTGCGCATTCACATAACCCGCCCACAGGCTTTCGATTAGGCCGATCAGCACGCCGCCGATCATGGCACCCGGCAAGGACCCGATGCCGCCAAGCACCGCCGCCGTAAAAGCCTTCATGCCCGCCAGAAACCCCATGAAAAAATCGACGACGCCGTAATACAACGTCACCATGAAGCCTGCGACGGCCGCCAGCGCCGCGCCGATGACGAAGGTGGTTGAAATCGTCCGATCGACATTAATACCGACGAGCGCCGCCATCGTTTTATCCTGTTCGCAGGCGCGCTGGGCGCGGCCCAGAGGCGTACGGCGGATAACAAGCGTCACCGCAAGCATCAAAACCACCGTCAGGGCAATGATGAACATCTGCATATAGGTAAAAGACACGACAAAGCCGTCGGCCCGATGACTGAGTTCGATGCCGCCCGCCAGTTCCGGCATCTGGTTCATGGTTTTAGGGCGCGCGCCCTGCGCGAGCTGCACGTAATTCTGCAACAGCACCGACATGCCGATGGCCGAAATGAGGGGCGCGAGACGCGGCGAGTTCCGCAACGGGCGATACGCCACGCGCTCGACGGACCAGCCATAAAGGCTGGTAATAAAAACACTGACGATAAGCATCAGCAACAGAATGGCGGGAACAGCCACAACGCCCGCGAGCTTGAGAACGACGAAACAAATCACGCTCACGAACGCACCGATCATGAAAATTTCACCATGCGCGAAATTGATCATGCCGATGATGCCATAGACCATTGTGTAACCAATGGCGATCATGCCGTAGACGGCGCCCAGCGTCAGACCGTTGATGAGTTGTTGAAGAAAATAGTCCATGAACTGATCGAAGCCGGCCTTCTTCATCTATAATGAAAAATGAAAAAGGGCGCTCAGGATAATTGGCTGCACATACAGCTTGAAATCGCCCTTGTCTGCTTCGGACCTGAAAAGCGGACGGGTTACAATACCTTACGGAGCGGACTTGGCAACAGGGGCCGTGGAAGCAAGTTTTTTGCACAGCGGCACCAGCGATTTACGCGTTGCCACCATTTTATTGACTTCGTTCTGCACCTGCGCGGGATTGTTGTAATAAAGGGCGACCACCCGGTCGCGATACAGACGGCAAAACAGGGGCGCTGAATCATCGGCGCTTTCCTGCCCCATTTCATTACCAAGCTGCGTGCGCAATTTATCGAGATGCGCAATGCCGTCATCGTTATAACGATCCTTATAATAACGGATCATCGTTTGCTCGGCATCGCGCAGCATGGCGATGTTGTCATGCGTGAAGGCGGTATAGGCGCGGACAAGGTCCTGTCCCTTCGACCCTTGGCGGCAGGTCACGGCGATGACCATAAGCTGTGAATGAAGACGCAGAATATGTTCGGAATGCAGTTCGGCAGGCAGGTAGCACTGGCGGCCTGCGAGCGCCGTGGATGGCATCGCCGCAAGAATTGTGAATATCGATATAACCGCGAGTGTTAGTTTTCTGATATGCATCGCGCGACTATCCTTACTGAAAGTTAAACCCAGGTAAATCCATCAGCTAATAAATCAATCCCTGTAATGGATGAAATGTACTCCAAAATAGTTTGCGGGCGTTTACTTTCATTTCGGATGCTTGATTTTTATGCAAAAAAGTCTTTTAGATCAATGGACGCGGTCTATTTCGGCCCCATCGTTCCGGAGGCTTATCGATTAGGTCCAAAAGGCAT
>JBFWTA010000086.1:0-9225 GCA_050248075.1 Bdellovibrionales bacterium
GATAGGGTTCGGGACGTTGGGAGTTATTGCAGATAGCCGCATCAAAAACAAGCGCTGCTTCTTGATGCTTGCCTGCGGCCAGATAGGTTTCTCCAAGCAGGGTATTTATTTCAGGATCGTTCGTTTTTAGTGACTCGATATAGCGGGCTGCCTCTTCGGTCCGCCCGAGACCGGCATAGATTTCGATCAGAGCCTTGATAGCGTGCTCGGCAAGCGGGCTTGCAGGATCAAATTCAATGGCCCGCTTTAGCTGGATAAGGGATTCGGCCGTTTTTCCGTTTTTCCTGAGAATCTCGCCGCGAAGATAGGCGGCCGTGGGCTGCTGGCCGTCAATGGCCTCGAGCTTTTCGACAGCCGCTTCTGCGGTAGACCAGTCTTTAACGTCGATTGCGATGCGCGCCGTGCTTTCCCAGCCCACGGCGTAACTTGGTTCTGTTTTGGTGACAGAGAATAACAGGCCCATAGCATGTTTCGAATCGCCGTTTTGGTGGTAAAGCTGGGCTAGGCGAACACGTGCCGCAAAATTAAGCGGATCGGCATCGACGAGTTCATTGAGCGTATCAATGGCCAGATCGATTCGGCCCTGAACGACCAACATTTCGGTAAGAAGCTGCAGCGCTTCCTTGGCTTTCGGCCGTTCGCGCAAGATTGTGCGCAGGTTCGTGACCGCGTTTTGTGTGAACCCTTTATCCGCCTGGATATGGGCTCTTATAAGGAGGGCATCGAGGTTGCCCGGAGATGTTGCCAAAACATTATCGGCTAATTCCTGTGCCTTATTCCGGTCGCCTTTTATGTAATAAATACGCGCCAGGGAAGCGCGGGCGGCGATGCCTTGCGGGCTCAGCTGGTCCCTGGCGGCAAGATCTTTCAAAAATGCAGTGGCGCGTTCAATGGCATTATGGCTGGCGTAAACATTCACCAGCCATTCCGTGAGTTCGCCTTTTTCCGGATAAGCCTGCATATACGACCGTATTTCCGTTTCGGCGGCATCCAGCCCGCGCCGGTCCGCAAGAAAGGACACAAGACGGCGCTTTAGATCCCAGCTTTGAGGCAGGTTTTCGACGCCCGCCCGCAACGCGGCTTCGGCATCGTCTGTCCGGCCAGCCTTGAGGAAAACGGAGGCGAGATTTATGCGATATCGCGGATCGTTCGGCGCAATCCTGAAAATAGCTTCATAGCATTTTGCAAGTTCGATAAAATCCCCCATGCGTTCGCTGGTATCAGCTTTTAAAAGCAGCAGGGCCAGGTTCTTAGGGTTGTGCCGGATGCCTTCTTCCACGGTCGCCAGGGCCTTTGCGGTGTCGTTTTGTGCATTGTAGACGCCCGCCAAAACCGAAAAAGCCGTGACATTAGCGGGATCCTTGCTCAAGGATAAACGGGCCTCCTTCTCGGCGCCTTCATTATCACTGTGGCGCAGTAAAATGGCGGCATTAAGAGCATGAGCTCCGGCGTCATCGGGCAAGTCGGCAAGAACTTTGCCAATTCGTTCTTTTGCGCGTTCATACTGCCCGCCTGCGATGTAGTATTCCGCCAGCTTAAGCAGAGCCGGGTGATAACGGTCGTTTTGCTGTTCCGCGCGCGTGAAGCCGCCAAAGGCGCTTGCAAAATTACCTTGGGCTTCGTCAATAAGGCCAAGCCGGTAGGCAATTTCCGGATCTGCGGGTTTTAGCCGCAAAGCGTTTTTATATTCGAGACGCGCCTTTTCATAGGCCCCTTCTTCGAACAGTTCGTTACCGCGTTTTATGTAGCGTGCTTCTTTTTCTTCGGCGCTGTCGCAGGCGGCAAGCGCGCAAACCATGAAACAGGCAGCGAAAAAAAGCCGGGCAGATTGCAGGCGCATGACCATATATACTCGAAAAAGCCGTGATTAAAGGCTTGGGTAAACTAGCCAGATCGCTAGGGCGCGGCAATACCCCCTGCCGGCGCTCCCGGAATAAACAGCTTAAACTGGGGATAGGAAAGCTCCAGAAAGGCGTTAAGCCGGGCTGCGGCATCTGCGTCGGTTTCGCCATCGGCAAGTGGCGTAAGCAGGCGAATAAGGGCGCCATCGCTGCGATGCATAGAAATGGAATCGAGCAGCAAATACCACTTGGCAGCGTATAATTCAGTAAAGTTTCGCCCGCGTTCATCATACCAGTAATAAACCAGCTGACTGGCCTCGCCGCGGCGAATAAATAGCCGCGTAAACGTTAATGTTTTTCCGTCAGCAAGTGTAAGGGACTCTGTGCGTTTGTTTTCTATGTGCCAGCCGCCGCCGGGAATACAATTGGCCGGTGAGTGTGTCATGGCGCCCAGGCGCTGGCGCTCGTAATAAGAAATATAGAGATTGACGGGCGCCAGCGCCTGGGCGCTGCGATAGTCCGCAATCCAGTAATCGCTCAATTTCAGGGCCTGCAGCACGTCGGGCTCAAGCCTGTTGGCCTGGCCTTTCCAGCCTTCCAGAAAAAGAGGAAACGTCGCGAGAGCGGGATGGGGCGGAACAACCTCGCGGCGTTCTTCGTTGGGAAGCGTTCCAAAAAGAAAAATAAATACGGCCAGAACGGCAGCCGTGAAGCCGGGCGCCCGGAGTTCGACACGGCCGCCGAATATGGGCCACCGCGGCAGGCTCAGATAGGCATAGCGAAATTGTCCTTTAGGCCCAATGTGCCGAAGCAGCCATATTTCGCCGGCCAGCAAGGCAATGCATGCAAGAAAAACGCTCCAGCCTTCAAAGCTATGGAGGAAGCCTTCGGCCATTTGCGCCCCCCATAAATTGACAGTCACGCCGATAAGGGCAATGCGCAGGGAATTAAGGCCAAGTGCAATCGGTATGGTCGAAAGAAAGATGATCACCCGTTTCCATAAGCGGTCGTCAAGCATAAGCACGACGAGATAGCCGAAACTCATAAGCGGAAACAGGTAACGCAAGCCGTTGCAGGCCTCGACCACCTGCAGACGGTAAGTTCCGAGATCGATAATATTGCCTTGCTGGAATACCGAAATGCCCAGCAGGTCCAGCGTCGCCACGCCAAGCGTCGACGACAGAAGCTGCAGTTGTTGCGAAAGATTGGCCTGCACGAGATCGGGCAGGGGAATAGCGAAAACAAGATAGAACAGCGCCGGCGCAATAATGCGCGTTGCCGCGCGCCCCAGGAAGACAAGGCTTAATCCGACCGCGGAAAGAATGAAGCCAATCTCGGCCGCCATATAGAAGGCAGCCAGATGACCAATGAACTGAAGCACGAAAGCGAGGCCGAGCCAAAGAATGCCGAGCCAGGAGGGGCGCGGTACGGGTTTTTTTTCCGACAGCATATGGGCGGCCAGCAGAAGCGCGATGAAAGGGATAAGTATGCCGTGGCTGTATTCTTCAGTCTGCCATGCCGCCCAGATATCCTGAACGGCCAGCGGCTGGGACAGCACGATAACCAGGAAAGAAAGGCCGCTCCATAAGAACGGATGCAACAGAAGGCGCGGCAAAAATCCGGTCATGCGTTATGCCTTTTTAATCCCGGTGAAAAACGAGACATAAACTCTTTAGCCAGCTGCCCCAACAGATAAGATGGCACCGGGTGAGGACGCCGGAACGCCGCCAGGGCGGCGCGCCAGTCCCGGTTCTTTTTTGCGTCGATAAGCCGCCGCCATTGCAGCCGGCAATCGACGCTTGAATAATGCCGGCGCAACGACCGTCTTTCCGGAGCCGACAAGACAAAATCTTTCAGTAGCAAATCGTCGCAGTCACGCAACGACTGCAAATCCTTTGTGGAATGACGGCCGCTTAGCGAGTCGGGGCGAACAACGGATACATAGCCGGGTTCGGGCACCAGGCAAAGCCGGGCGCCATGTGCCAGCGCGCGCGCGTACAGCTCGTAATCTTCCCCCAGGCGCATGTCTTCCCGGTATTCAAGATTGTGTTTTTCCAGAAAGCCGCGCCGCATGATCGGCTTGATAAACCCCAGTTCCCCTCGTTGTCTTTTCGGGTCGGTGACATTCGCTTCCACAAATTCGGAAAAATTTATCATGCGCGGAGAAGCGCCGGATACGCCAAGCAGACTTCTGCGTGGCCCATCGGGCGCATTTTCCATCGCCTGTACGGCGTCGTCGGCCACGAAATCCGAGCTTTCGCCGAATTCCAGCAAGCGGCTCATGCGGCCGGGCAGGAAAAAATCGTCGGCATCCAGTATGGCGATCCAGGGCGATGTGCTTTCCCGAATGGCGCGATTGCGCGCGGCCGAGGGGCCGGCATTGCGCGCTTGCCCGAGAATTTTCAGGCGGCCGCTTTTATCGTCCGCGTCGCGTGCGCGTACGGTTGTGTCGTCGGTCGATGCGTCGTCGATCAGCATGATTTCGGCGACTTCCGGTTCGGCGAGCGCCGAACGAATGGCGCGCGCGACCGTGGTGGCCGCGTTATGGGCCGGGACAACAACGGTAATTTTATCTGCGACGGGACCGGCCATAATATCGACTGGATTTTATTGTCAGGGTGTTCATGCGCCAGCCTATCCGAATTGCGAGTGGAACTAAAATTGGCAGGCCGAAAATATCGGACTTATCCGATATTATGCAGGGGTATTATCGGTTAAAACCGATATTTTAAAGGCATAATACTGGCTGCAGCCGATAGGGCCGTAAGAGCCGGCGATTCCTGCCGTTTTCGGGCAGGTGCCGGCATTGGTTAAAATCAGGCGGCTTTCCGGGCGACCTGCTTTTTAAGTTTATGCGCTATTTCCTGCCAATTCCCGCGCCGTGCCAGCTTCCACGCATTCCGGGATTTCAACAACAACCTTTGCACGGCGTCCGGCCGGTCGATGCCGCGGGCGATGCGCCGTTCAAGCGCATCCACCCAGCCACCGCGACGGTTGGCGGCTTTCGCATAGACGAGAACGGATGTCAGTTCGGCAAGCTGGGCCGTATTTCTCAAGCGAATGGTTCCGATGTCGCCGATCGATAAAGGGGTATCGAAACAGGCCGGATTTTCAACGCCGGCCGCGAGGAAATTGAGCCGCGTGCGCAGGCATTTTTCGCAAACGCCGCAGTTGCGAAACGTCTCTTTGCCCTCCCAGCAAACCTTGAGGACTTGCGTGGCCAAGGCATCGCGCGCGATTTCGGCGATTTTTTCGGTGCGCGAAAAGCCGGCGCCGTCATGAACGAGCTGGAACGCCGCCCCCGAAAGCAAATGATCGGTAACGGGGTTGGAGCCCCAGGGCAGAATAAGCGCGTTATAAGGCTCGGAGCTGCCGGCGAGACCATAACGAAACGCATGCGCGTAGTTGTGCAGACAGCAGGCGAGCTGCGGCATGAAGCTGTCTTCCCAATCCTGCAATTCGGCGGATTTAAGATTCGTGCGGATGACCCGCAGCTGCAGTCCCAGCCGGTCCGCCAGCGGCTTGACGCGCGTTTTCAGCGCCTCGAGATGATCGGGCCGGTCGAGCGGCACGTCGAAGCCGTGGACCAGAAGCAGGGAATCGTTTAGCGGATAGCCTGCATCGCCCAGCTGCCCCGTCGCATGGCGCAGCGCCGTAAAAATAGAATCCGCCCCGCCCGAAAAGGCCGCGATGGCCTTGTCCCCGGCCGGTGCCGGCAGCGTGTCGATGACGGTATCGGCGGAAACGCTGATTTTCCCGTAACGCGCCGGGCGCCACAGGCTCCACGCCGCCTGGAATTCGTGGACATTGCGGAGCGCGGCGCGGCTCACGGCGCCGCGCATATGTATGTCGGCCCCGAGACGCATCGCGTAAAGAACGATGCCGAACAGAAAGCCGTCCAGAACAACGGGCGGCGCCACCCCATGCTCGCCGACCAGGTCGAAATATATTTCGGCCGGGGCCATGCCAGCGCCGTGATCAAGCCACATGACCCGGCGCGTGCCTTCCCCGATGGGGGATTGCGTTACAGACACCCGAAGCAAGGCGCGCATGGCGTGTTCCTCACAATAAATATTTTACGTTTTCCTCAACTCGATATGGGGCATGTCGCCGAGCCAGCAATCGATATAGGACGACAGCTTGCCATACGAATTATCATAGGCAATCACCCTGCGACCCATGAGCGCGGCCAGAATAACGGCATGCAGGCGGTTGGTCACAATCGTCTCATGTGGCGCAAAAAGCCGGACGGCGCGGTTAATAAGCAGATTAACCACCGCGCCCCATATGCTGCAGGCGGGCAGAAGGTTGTTTAAGCGGTCCCGGGCATCCAGCTCGTTCGTTTTTATGCCCAGGCTATAGATGCGCCATATCCAGCCTTTAATTAAATCTTCCCAGTCCACTGAAATCAATTTTTCATGCGCCAGTTCGGGGGGCAGTTGCGCGGCTTCCTTGTCACGGCGAAATAAATAAAGCGGCTCGGTGGTTCCGGCGCCCGGCACCGGCACGTCAAGGCTGTGCCATAATGCATGGGCCATGTCCGGGCAAAGCGCCAGGTTGGGCACGTTTTCGTTGGCCAGCAACGCATGCGAATGCCTGTCGCGCAGAAAAATATGAAGATCGGGATGAGATTTGAAAATACGGCAGGCGTCTTTCAAGGCCTGCACGTTTTCGAAATGAGCGGATTGAGGAAGCATAACGATGCGTTTTTCCGGGTATTGTCGAATAATGCGTTCGCGAAAATTTTGCAGAAGGGGATATAAATCGCCCAAATTTCCGCCACCATGGAAGCAAATGGTTCTGCATTCCCCCAGTGAATATTCGGCATGGCGGCCCATATTGGAAAAGCTGTATTGACCAAGAAATTTTTTTCCATTTCGCGCAAATAGCTTTTTGCCGCCCAGCCAGATCAACAGATCGCCCACGTTATTGTGTACCGGATAATCGAGATATATCAGCTTTCCTTCCAAAAGCGGCAGACACATATTCAATGCGGCGCTCAACCCGTCCATTTGGCCTGCGCCTTCCGGATAATTATGTCCCGTATTACGATTCATGTGTCCGCATTGAGTAAGATGATTTCATGGAATCATTTTGATGGCAAATTTGAGTAAAAGCATATTGCTCTGCTGCGACGGTAACGCCAATTGAAAAAGAGCAGTTTGCCAATAATAGTCTGTTTCCGAGAGGGAATGATGATTCTTAAATATCTGCCTTGGAACATACGACAGAAAGCCATCAAATTCCTGCTAATAAAGAAGAATATACCCTGTTCGAGCAGATTGAATGTTGACGGCTATTTTCCTCATTTCAATGTTGAAGGAAGAATCATTTTTGATGCGGAATGTTATTTTCGTTCATTTCGGTTGCGTCAGTTTATTACCGTGCGGCGCGGCGCCGAACTGCACATAGGCTCAAATGTATTTATGAATGACGGCGTAAATATTTGTGCATCAAAATCTATTCATATTGGGCATTCGGCTAAGATCGGCGATATGGTCTATATTTATGATAGCGATTTTCATGTGGTTTGTCCGGATTTGCCGGTTCGGGAAAAGCCAGTTGTGGTCGGCGATAACGCATGGATTGGCGCCTGCTCAATTATACTTCCAGGGGCAGTAATTGGCAGTCATTCCGTCATTGGCGCCGGCTCTGTAGTAACAGGCGAAATTCCTCCTTGCAGTGTAGCAGCGGGAGTGCCCGCGCGTGTTATCAAGAGTTTCGCGGCGCCCGAGAACTGGCGAAGAGAATAGAATTCTGGAGAAAATTTTCATTCGCTTTTATCTGGCTGTAAAAATCAATTTCCGAACGCCCCGCGTGTAATGCAGCTCGAAGGGATATGTCAGCGTAAAAAAAATCATTTACCCATAATTTTTTTGTCGCCACAATCCATTCGTCCAATGGACATTCGGGATCGAGAAGTATGCCCCCGTCGCCCACAGCTTCTGGTAGTCCCCCTCGTGCTGATGCGATTACAGGAATACCGCTAAGTTGTGCTTCAGTTGCAACCCGGCCGTAGGCTTCTTCAACGAAGCTGGGCACCAAAAGTATTTTGCATTTTCTATATACTGGCCGCATATCGCTATAGGGACCAGATATGGAAATATTGGGAAGACGCGCAGTTGCGGTTTCTAGTTTCTCTTTCACTTTTGCAGGCAACGGCCAGGCCAGGACAAACGAGAAAGGAATTTCAGGGCACGCATGTGCCACCTTCAAAGCGAGATCCAGCCCTTTTTCAGGATGGGGATTAATAAAGGTTACATTTTTTTTGATCGAGGTTGTTCTGTAGTTCTCGGCCTTAATCAGCGGATATATAACCGTGGAGTTAAGGCCGTACTCCGCATGATAGCGTCGGGCAGTAAATCGAGAATTGGCAATGCAGGGAATGTTTCCGAGGTCGCGTAAATTCCCGGCATGCATGTGAAATTGGACATCATGCAGCTGCACAACAACAGGCAGGCCGACAGATAAGGCTGTGCGGGCAAGGGGAACCAGGTTGCCGGTTGTAATAACAATTACATCGGGTTTTTCCTGGGCCGCAACAAATTCGAGTTCGTCTTGAGGAAACCATGTGCGCCAGACGGGATATCCAAGCCGTGTATCCCTCGCTATTTTATGGGAGCGGAATTTTTCACTTAATTTCATTTCAATTAGTGATTTCCATCCACAAAATCCTTCTTTCACCACGCCGGCCAGAACAGAAATATTGTGGCCATGCTCCATGAGGCCACGGCAAAGTTGATCGGTTGATGTTTGCAACCCGCCATATAATTGCGGAAGATAAGGATGATGGGTTATGAATAATACTTTCATTTGGCACGAAAGAATTTTAGTTTTTCTTTAAGGGCCAGAATATAATAAAATCCCATACCTTTCATAACAGTGGCTATGCGCGTTCGATGCGAAATGTTGAGCTCCGGCCGTGAGAGCGGCCCACCCAAAATTTCAAAAATTGACTTTCTGAAATCCCAATAAAGCTGGCGTAAAAGTTGCGGGTTTTTAAAAAGAAATTTTGCACATAGCGCCCCATCGGCAAAGTCATAGCTAAGGACAAGGCTTCTTGCCGATTTCTGCGTTTTTCGTCCATGAAAATGATGGACAAGTAAATCGGGACAAAATTCGACAAGAAACCCTTTGAGATAAGTTCTGTAGATATAGTCGACTTCCTCGCCGCCGTTAAAATAACTTCCCGCTCCAAACCGCTCGTCGAAAAGCCCAACTTGTTCAGCCAGTTTCCGTTGCATAATCATGCTGGCCCCGATAATCGAAGTGCCGAGGGTGCCAAGATTCGCGGCGTATCTGTCTTTTTGCCATCTTTCGGTTTTTAGACCGGGCCGGATCGAAAAAGGTAAATCTGAAGAATCGCCCAATTCTACGCGTCCTC
>JBFWTA010000087.1:0-9162 GCA_050248075.1 Bdellovibrionales bacterium
GATTCAGTGGGTGACGGTTCATACCGGCCTGCCCTTTTCCGAACACAGAGTTTTCGATCTGGGCGACGCGCATAAGCTGGTTGCGCCGCGCATCTGGGACCTCGCGATGGACGCGGGCAAGAAAGTATGGATCTGCGGCAGCATGAATGCGGCCATCCGCTCGAAGAACGCGGCGGGCCGTGGCTATTTCATTCCCGACCCGTGGTGTACTGGCGCGCCGGCGGCGCCGAAGGGCATGTTCGATACGTTCCATACGCTCACGTCGCGTTATGTGCAGGAACATACCCGTTCCCAGGCGCCGTGGAGCAAAAAGGATTATCTGGATTTCGTGCTGTTCATGGTACGCAACGGTCTGAGTCCGCGCACGCTGTGGGAAATCTTCGTGCAGCTGGCGCGCGAGGTCAGGTCGAAAGGCGTTAAATGGCGCCGCGCCACCCTGCTCGACCGTTTCCAGTGGGATCTGTTCCGGCATACGTGGAAAAAGATCCGGCCGGATTTTTCGACCTTCTTCCTGAATTCCACCGCGCATTTCCAGCATTATCACTGGCGCGAATTCGAACCGCAGCTGTTTGCTTCCCGGCCCGGCATGATGAAGCCGGAAGCGAAAGACGCCATACGGATCGGCTATCAGAATATGGACCGCATCGTTCAGGAATGCATGGATATGGCGCCGGACGCCACAATCGTTCTGATGACCGCGCTGAGCCAGCAGCCCCTGTTGAAATACGAAACAGTGGGCGGCAAATTTATTTTCAAGCCGGTCGACCACCGGAAGCTGATGCAATTTGCGGGCGTCGATGCCCCGTATCGCTTTGAACCGGTCATGGCCGAAGAATACCGGCTGGTTTTTGATGACGAGGCGACCGCGGCCGAAGCCGCGGGCAAGCTGACGGCGCTCACCCTCGACGGCAAACCGCTTCTGCGCGCACGTCAGCAAGGCCGCGAGATTTTCGGCGGCTGCGATGTGTTCCTGCAACCCGAAGACGGCGCCATGATCCGTTCCTCCGCCACCAACCGCACCGGCCTGTTCCACGATTATTTTTATCAGGTCGACGGCGTCAAAAGCGGCGGCCACCATCCGGACGGCATCTTCTGGATCCGCAAACCCGGCGCGCCAGCAGGCGAAAAAGGCAAAATCCCCTTGCTGCAGGCGGCGGAAATGCTGGCGGGGATGATCGGGGTGCGGTTTACACGCAAATCGTCGGATGCGGCGTTAAAAGTGGCTTCGTAATCCGAAAGTTATCGTGTAAAATTTATCGATAATAAAGTCCGGGCAACAAAAAAAGGAGACCCCCACATGTCACTCGAGAACCATAGCCTGATCAAGGAATTTCCCGAATTTCGCGAACGTATTCACACGCTGAAAACCTCGGACAATCATTTTGCCCGCCTCTTCGCGGAATACGACACCGTCGAACACGAAGTCCACCGCATCGAATCCGGCGCGGCCGCCGCCTCCGACGAGCACCTCGAAACCCTCAAGAAAAAGCGCCTGAACCTCAAGGACCAGTTGGCGGCCATGTTGGAGAAGGCGGCGTAGTTCTGGGGACCGCGGCGAGGTGTGTTGGGCTGCCGGATGGGATAATTCTGAGCACTGGGAGTTGCAGTTATCTATCAGCCCAACTCAGCCATTTAAACGGCCATCATCCAAAAAATGTAACGATTACATGTCTTGCACAACAAGATAAACAAAGTCGTTCTTTCAAACTTGATCTCACCGATGAAAAACTTATCATCTCTAAAATTGTGATTGGTCGCTGCATACAAAACTGTTCCGTCAGCCTTCTTCCAGCTTCAAAAGAGTAATTCGCGCCATCGTTCATACTCTTAAAGTCTGAAATAAATCGGTAATATCAAGATAAAAAAATACACGGTAATTAATTGATTCCACTCAATAAAGATAATTTTAAATAAATTAATGTAACATCAATTCCAGTTGTAATTGGTGTAGAGATTTCATGGGCCCTGATCTTATACCATCGAATGCAAGACGCGGTGATCATCGCAAAATGGCCGCAGAGCTTCCATCTGGAACTTCAAAGCAACCGGGACGTGGCACCTCGTTAACAAGAGATGGAAAAATAATTACTATTCCCGATATTCTGCATGTTACCCCCGATGAAATCCGCCACCATCAAGCAAGCGATAGTGATGTCGAAACGTTACCGCGCTTGGGGCAACAGCCGGGTGCCGATACCAAACTTAGTCAGCGTTTAAATGCCGCCGAACAAGGTTTTGCCACCCGCATGGGAATGGATAAGCCTCCGGCAATACGCGTGGCCGATGCAAGTCCCGCCCTTAGAGACGTGCCTTATATAGCAAGCGGCTACACAAAAGAGGGCACCCCCTACATTCAGATTAATGATGCGGCCTTAAAATCCTGGACGCCTGCGCAAATCGAAGCCGGATTAGCATTTGAAACAAGCCGACTTAGAAATGGGGATGGCATGCCTGAGCATGGGGCTGCAGCTTCGAACAACCCCGCTATCGCTAATCGCGACACGTTCCGCGCTGATCGTGATGCCGCTGGCCCCATGGGAACGAATAATCCCAAGGCCGTACGGGAATGGATAGAAATTCATGAACGGAATCGCCTTGAAGCATTGAGCATCCGCGGCGCGATAGACTTCCGGGAGCCCGAGCACCCTCCGGTTCACGAACGGCTCGCACGGCTGCAAGATAAACCGGCCACGCCACAATTCAACAAATCCGTACCCCGTCCCGGCCAATAATATCTATCGCTTTGGAAAATTCTATATACCATCGGCTAAAATGGCGTTGCTGTTCGTTGCAATCAACTTCTATTTTCATACCAGACATCAGAACGATGCTTCTTTCATCGGAAGCCTCAAAATGATGGAGCACTTAGATACATAGCCTAACGGTGCTCCTTAGTATATTTTCAATTGAACTGGTAGGATTCTGACAAGCGCTTCTATCTGGAAACAGGAACTCGTGACCGGCAGAGAAACCGGAATGCACGCCTGAACCAAGGAGCAAATAACTAATCGAATGAGCGAAGACATGCTGGACAAAAATACACTGTATACCAATTGGCTTGAGTATGTGTTCAATCGCCCGGCGACCGATCCTGAATGGTATTTTGGTGAAAACGAAGACTTCCGTGCATCTCAGGCGGAAATGGTTTATCTGATCGGTCGAACCTGTGAACGGTCGGGTAACGATCTTGCAGGATACTCGAACGAACAGGTCAATAACGGTCTTTCTTATATGTTTTTTTGCCACGCTTCGAACACAGTTTATGCCATTATCCAAGAGGGGTGCGAAGAACGGGAACAAATTGAAGCCGTAAAAAAAATGAAGATCTTGTATCGAGACTGTTTAGCCAAACGCTGTGACCCCGTGCTTTCTCATAAGCATGAAGCCACATCAAATCCACTTTCATATTTTTGCTATATGCTTTGGGACGTCTCCCCTCTACGCCAATGGAAAGACATCGTTATCGAAGTAATGGAAACAGCGCTTTACTTGCCCAACCCCACATGTATTGAAAGCGCCCTGCACGGTTTAGGACATCGCTATTATCAAAACCCGGACGCGGTTAGAGATGTAATCGATAGATTTCTGTCCAGCAATAAGGATCTGGACTCTGAACTCAAACATTATGCCCGCCAAGCCAGAACCGGAAAGGTCATGTAGAGAAATATTCATTCTTAGAAAAAGAATCAGCGTGGCGTACCGTCGGCGATTTTGCACTCCACATTTTACCCTTATCCGGCAACTACCTGCCCAATAATATAGTGGAAATAGTTATTGACTTGGGTACCCGATAAGGGTACATTGCGCGGGCATGGCTCATGTGACCCGGCGATTATCGTCCGTCGGGACGAACTAAAGTAGGGGCCATTAAGAACGTGGGCTTGCTACCCGTTCCATCAACCGAAAAACGCGCCCTCAGAAAAGCGGCTCCAGCCGGCGGTCTGTCTCCCCCGCCGGGTGTCCAATCACGGGCACCCGGCGGCGGGACGGCAGGCGAAAACCGCCCGTGTCATCCCGGCGCAAGTCAGGAAAACGTGGTTTGACCGGGGTTACCCTGTTCAGAAATGACCGTGATTAACTCTTCGCCTTTTTCTTCTTCTTCGGCTTGGCTTCGGCCTCTGTGTCGGCGGCAGCGGCGGCTTTTTTGCCTTTGCCGCCTTTTGCCGACGGGCCCTTGGCGATTTTGGCGGCGAGGATTTCGACGGCGTCTTTCAGGGTAAGGTTTTCCGGGTCATAGGACTTCGTCACCGTCGCCATGACCTTGCCCCACTTTACATAGGGGCCGAAACGGCCGTTATTCAACGTGACCGGTTTGCCATCATCGGGATGCTCGCCGAGCGGCTTGCCCGGCGTGGCGGCCTGGCCGAAACGGCCCTTGACCGGTTCCGCCAGCAATGTCACGGCGCGGTTGAGCCCGACATGCAAAACATCGTCGTCGGGCGCAAGCGATTTGTAACGCGGGCCCATCTTGATATAGGGGCCAAAACGGCCGAGGCCCGCCGTGATCATTTCCCGGGTTTCCGGATGCGGTCCGACTTCGCGCGGCAGGGCGAGTAGCTTGAGCGCCGTTTGCAGGTCAATCAAATTCGGGTCGAGGCCTTTCGGTAGCGACATGCGCTTGGGCTTTGGCCCGGTGTCCTTCTTCTTTTTCTTGCGCTTGGGCTTGCCGTTTTCGTCAAGCTCCGGCGGCGCTGGCGGCGGGCCGGGAAGCGGGCCAAGCTGCACATAAGCGCCATACGGCCCCACACGCACCGTCACCGGCAGATTGGTTTCCGGATCCGGGCCGAGCTCGCGCGGGCCGGCCATTTGCGGCGCGTTGTCGTTTTCACCACCGGCAACCGCCAAGGGCTTGGTATTGCGGCATTCGGGATAATTCGAACAGCCCAGGAAAGCGCCATAACGCCCCAGCTTGAGCCCCATGCGGCCGTTTTTGCAGACGCTGCAAAGACGCGGATCGCTGCCATCGGCCTGTTCCGGAAAGAAGTGCGGGCCCAAGGCTTCGTCGAGCGCATCGATGACGTCGGATATCTTGAGATCCTTGGTGCCGTCGATGGCTGCCGAAAATTCGGTCCAGAAATTCCGCAACACCTGTTTCCAATCGATCTTGCCGCCGGAGATATCGTCCAGCTTGCCTTCCAGATCGGCCGTGAAGTCGTATTCCACATAATGGCCGAAAAAATTTTCGAGGAAAGCGGTGACGACACGCCCGCGGTCTTCGGGCACGAAGCGTTTCTTGTCGAGAATGACGTAATCGCGATCCTGCAGCACCTGCATGATGCTGGCATAGGTGGACGGACGGCCGATGCCGAGCTCTTCCAGCCGTTTCACCAGACTCGCTTCGGTGAAGCGCGGCGGCGGCTGGGTGAAATGCTGTTCGGGCTTGAGTTCCTTTTTGACGAGCGGATCGTTTTCGTTCACTGCCGGCAGGCGGACATTGCCATAGCCGTCGTCATCGTCGGCTTTTTTATCGTCATCCACGCTTTCCTGATAAACCTTCAGCCAGCCGTCGAACACGACCACCGAGCCCGTGGCGCGGAAAGTGGCTTTGTTATTGGTGCCGCCGATATCGACCGCGACCTGATCCAGAACGGCACTCGCCATCTGCGAGGCCATCGTCCGCTGCCAGATGAGCGTATAAAGACGCAACTGGTCCTGATCGAGATACGGAGCAACGCTTTCCGGCTTGCGGCGCATGTCGGTGGGGCGCACCGCTTCGTGCGCCTCCTGGGCGTTTTTGGCGGCGGATTTATAAACACGCGGTTCGGACGGCACGTATTCCTTGCCGTATTCCTGGTTGATGACATCGCGCGCGCCGTTGATGGCTTCCTGCGACAGCGTCACGCCGTCGGTACGCATATAGGTGATCAGACCGACGGTATCGCCGCCTATATCGACGCCTTCATACAGTTGCTGCGCCGTGCGCATGGTGCGCGTCGCGCCGAGGCCGATCTTGCGCGAGGCTTCCTGCTGCAGGGTCGATGTTGTGAACGGCGGATAAGGGTTGCGGCGCGTCTGTTTCTTTTCGACACCGGCCGCTTTCCACGACAGCGTGTTGAGGATGGCCAGTGTCGCCTGCGCCTCGGATTCCGTCTGGATGGCGAATTTATCGAGCTTCTTGCCGTCGAGATGCGTCAGGCGCGCAGGGATTGCGGCGCCGGCGGCGGTATTGAATATCGCCTCAATGCTCCAGAATTCCTGGGCCTTGAATTTTTCAATTTCGGATTCCCGGTCGCAGATAATACGCAGGGCCACGGATTGCACGCGGCCGGCCGATCGCGCGCCGGGCAGCTTGCGCCACAACACGGGCGACAGTGAAAAGCCAACCAGATAATCGAGCGCGCGGCGCGCCATGTAGGCTTCGACCAGATCCTTGTCGATTTCGCGCGGATGGGCGATGGCGTCGAGAACCGTCTGCTTGGTGATTTCGTTAAACGTCACCCGATAAACAGGCACCGATTTCGTGAGGCCCTTTTCGCGCAGCACTTCCAGGACGTGCCATGCGATAGCTTCTCCCTCGCGGTCGGGATCGGTTGCGAGGTAGAGGGCGTCGGCACCCTTGGCGGCCCTGGCGATTTCGCCGACGGGACGGGCGGCGCGTTCGCTGAGCTCCCAGTCCATGGCAAAGTCTTCGTCCGGGCGCACGGACCCGTCCTTCGGCGGCAGATCGCGGATATGGCCGACCGAGGCGATAACCGTATAATCCTTGCCAAGATACTTATTGATGGTTTTCGCCTTTGCAGGCGATTCAACGACGACGATCTTTTGCGACACGTTTATTCTTCTCCAACGGCCCTATGTTGTGGCCCCCAATCGATCAGGGCAACCCTGTGGCCGGGTTGCCTTTCTATGCGCCCTGCGAGCTCCAGTTCCAGCAGTATGGTTAGCATCAGGGGCGCCGACAATTGGCATTCCCGGATCAATTCGTCAATCAAGATGGGCGAAGGCCCTAGATTTTCAAGGATTTTTTCTTGTGCGGCTGCCATTTCAGCGGGACCAAACGGGCCTGAACCGTCTTCAAGACCCTCATTGGCCGGTTCGGCCAGCCGGGTCGGCAAGGCGTGGATATGGCTTAGAACATCCCCTGCCCCTTCGGTTAATACCGCCCCCTGGCGCAGCAGATCGTTGCTGCCACGGCAACGGGGATCGAGGGGCGAGCCGGGCACGGCAAAGACTTCCCGTCCCTGTTCCAGCGCCTGGCGCGCGGTAATGAGGGAACCGGATTTATGGGCTGCCTCGACGACGATCACGCCGAGGCCGAGACCGGAAATAATGCGGTTGCGGCGCGGAAACAGCCGCGCCTGCGGCTCGCAGCCAAAAGGCTGGTCGGAGACGATGCAGCCTTTGACGGCAAGCTGTTCGTATAACGCACGGTTTTCTTCCGGATAAACCTTGTCCACGCCGCCGGCGATGACGGCGACAGTGCCGGTTTCCAAGCTGCCGTTATGTGCCGCCGTGTCGATGCCGCGCGCGAGGCCGGAGGCAATGACGATGCCCTGCCGCCCCAGCTCGCGCGCCAGGTTTTCGGCAAACCTGCGGCCGTTCAGCGACGCGTTGCGGGCGCCGACGATGCCGATGATGCGTTTCTTCATCAACGCCGGCTGGCCCAGCACGGCAATGATGGGCGGGGCGTCTTCGATGGCGGCCAGGGCTTCGGGATAATCCGGCTCGCATGACGCGATAAGCCGCGCGCCGATTTTTTCGATGCCGGCCATTTCCGCGTCGATCAGGGACCACGGCGGCAGAACGAAGGATTTTTTCCCGCCGCGCGCGGCAAGGCCGGGCAAGGCTTCGATGGCGGTTTCGGCTGTGGCGTAGCGATGGATAAGCTGGCGAAAGGTAATCGCCCCGACATTGTCCGTACGCATCAGGCGCAGCCATGAGCGGCGCTGGGCATGGGTGAGTTGGCGTGTGGTCATTTGTAGTTCCTTTTCTTTTTTTTATAACCACGTATTACTTTTTACCGATTTTGCTCTCTCTGCCCTTCATCAATCTTTCGATGTTTGCCCTGTGCTTGGCGAACACCAGCATGACAATTACGATCGTCAGCCAGATCAGCTCGTTACGGCCAAAGGCCAAAGCGTAAAGAGGCGACAGGCCAATGGCGACCAGCGCCGCGAGCGAGGAATAGCGGCTGAGCCAGGCGACGAGCAGCCACACGGCGCAGATGGTGATGCCGACAGGAAGCGACAAGGCTGCCAGCACGCCGATGGCCGTTGCAACGCCCTTGCCGCCCCGGCCTCTTAGCCATACCGGGAACAAATGGCCCAACATGGCGGCAAGTGCGGCATAGGTTTCACAGCCGGGAAAAAATATCTGAGCGATCAGGACAGCGGCGGCGCCCTTTGCGCCATCGAGAAACAAGGTGAGCGCGGCAAGCCTTTTATTGCCGGTCCGCAGAACATTGGTCGCGCCGATATTGCCTGATCCGATCTTGCGGATATCTCCCATGCCCGCAATGCGCGTAAGCAAAAGGCCGAACGGAATACTGCCGAGAAGATAGGCCATACCGACAGCCGTTATAAAAAAGGCCGAAAAATCTGGAGGCATCGCAAGTCCGAAACGCAACGAGGAAGGAAGTCCTTACTTTTTCTTTGCATTCATGAGCAGATCGAGCACTGCCATCCTTACTGCCACGCCGGTTTCGACTTGCTCGCGGATGACGCTGTATTTCGGATCGTCGGCCAGATCGCTGGTAATCTCGACATCGCGGTTGATAGGACCGGGATGGAGAATGATGGCATTTGGCCTGGCGGATTTAATTGCGGTATGCGTAAGGCCGAATTCGTTGTGATATTCCTTGAGCGAAATCGCGAATTCGCCTAGCGCGAGGCGCTCGTGCTGAATGCGCAGCATCATGACGACGTCAACGCCGTCCAGGCCCTTTTTAAGGTTATCGAAAGCCTCGACGCCGAGTTTATCCAAATCCTGCGGCATGAAATAGGAAGGCGCAATGACGCGCGGCCTGGCCCCGAATTTTTTGAGCAGATGAATGTTCGAGCGCGCCACGCGGCTGTGTTGAATGTCGCCGCAAATTGCCACGACAAGATTCTTCAGTTTCTTTTTATGCTTGCGGATAACAAGGGCATCGAGCAGCGCCTGGGTCGGATGCTCGTGCTTGCCGTCGCCGGCATTGACAACAGAGGCCTTGACATGCGGCGCGAC